>DASPJI010000343.1:0-10640 GCA_035628695.1 Thermoanaerobaculia bacterium
AGCCGTCGCCGGCGATGTGGTGCAGGGTGAGGGCGAGGACGTGGTCCCCCTCCCCCAACCGCAGCAGGAGGCAGCGCAGCAGCGGACCGCGGGCGAGGCCGAACGGCCGGGTGGCCTCCTCCCCAGCCAGGGCCAGGGCCGCCGCCTCGCGGTCCGGCAGCCCCGAAAGGTCCACCACGGGCAACCGGAACGGCGCCGGCGGCCGGACCACCTGCACCGGCGCTCCCTCCAACTCGGCGAAAACCGTGCGCAGGGCCTCGTGACGGCTCTCGATCTCCTCCAGGCAGCGCGCCAGCACGCCGGCGCTCAAGGTGCCCTCGACGCGTAGGGCCGCCGGCATGTTGTAGGTCGGCCGGCCAGGCTCGAGGCGGTCGAGGAACCAGAGGCGCTGCTGGGCGAACGACAGGGGCAGGGCGGCGTCTCGCGATCCCGGAGCGCGGGGGAGGAGAGGCGGTCTGCGGTTCGCTGTGCCGGCGCGTAGCGCCGTCTCGACCCGCGCGGCGAGATCCGCCAGCACCGGGGCCTCGAAGATGGCGGTCAGCGGCAGCTCGATGCCGAACGCGCTCCACAGGCGCGACATCACACGGGTGGCCAGCAACGAGTGGCCGCCCAGATCGAAGAAATGGTCGTCCGCTCCGATCCGCTCACGGCCGAGCAACTCGGCCCAGATGCCGGCGAGGACCTCCTCGACAGGCGTCCGCGGCGCGCGATGGTCTTCGCCATCACCCTGGCGTTCCGGAGCCGGCAGGGCCTGGCGGTCCACCTTACGGTTGGGCGTCAGGGGGAGCGCCGCGAGGCGGACGAAGGCGGCCGGCACCAGGGCCTGTGGCAGCCGCTCCCGCAACGCCCTGCGCAGCTCCTCGGGAGCGGCGTCGCCGGCCACGTAGGCCACCAGCCGCCGCTCTCCGGCGGTGTCCTCGCGCAAGACCACCACCGCCTCGCGCACTCCGGGCTGCGCGGCGAGCGCCGCCTCGATCTCCCCCGGCTCCACGCGGATGCCGCGCACCTTGACCTGCTGATCGAGACGGCCGAGGAACTCGAGGGTGCCGTCGGGCAGCCTCCGCACGCGGTCGCCGCTGCGGTAGAATCGATCGCCGCCACGCCGCACGTACCTCTCCGCGGTCAGCTCGTCCCGCCCCCTGTAGCCGCGGGCGACCCCGGCACCGCCGATCCACAGCTCGCCCGCAACGCCGGGCGGCAGCAGCCCGCCGTCCGGCGCGCAGACATGAAGCACGGTGCCCCCGAGCGGCCGGCCGAGCAGCGATCGCGCCGGCGCGGGCGGCGGCGGCACCGGGTGCGCGGCGCAGACGATGGTCGCTTCGGTGGGACCGTAGAGCACCCAGACCCGGGCGGCCGGGAAGGTCTCCCGCAGCTCCTCCAGCAGCTCGGACGGCACCACGTCGCCGCCGACAAAGACGTGGCGCACCCCCCCGACGTCCGCCGCCGCGGCGCTGCGGCGGCGGAGCGCGTCGACGATCTGGCGCATCAGCGCCGGGACCGCGTGCAGGCAGGTCAGCTCCCCCAGGCGGTCGACCAGCCGCTCCACATCGAGCACCGGCCGAAGAGGGAGGAGCACGGCGGCGCCGCCGGTGAGCAGAGGGGTCAACAGCTCGAAGAGGAAGATGTCGAACGTGGGGAGCGCCAGGCAAGGCATGCGCTCGCCGGCCGCGAAACCGAACCGCTCCCGCGTCGCCGCGAGGGTGGCCGCGAGCGTGCCGTGCTCGACCTGGACGGCTTTGGGCCGGCCCGTGGTGCCGGAGGTGTAGATCAGGTAGGCGAGGCTGTCCGGAGCCGGAGGGGCGGCACTCTCTCGCCCATCTTCATCCCCATCCTCCTCTCCATCCAGCAGGACGACCCTCGCGCCGTGCGGCGGCAGGCCCTTCTGGAGATGCGGCTGAGTCACCAGGACCGGGACCGCCGCGTCCTCCAGCAGCAGGGACAGCCGTGCCGGCGGATGGGCGGGGTCCAGCGCCAGCAGGGCGCCGCCGGACTTGAAGATCCCCAGCACCGCCACAGCCAGCTCCGGCGTGTGCTCGACGCACAGGCCCACCGGCACCTCCGGCCCGACTCCCAGCGAGCGCAGGCGCCCGGCGAGACGGTCCGACCGGCGGTCGAGCTCGGCATAGGTGAGGCCCTCCCCCCCGTCTCCGGCGGGGGCGGGTACCACGGCCATCGCCTCCGGCGAGCGGTGCGCCTGCGCCGTGAAGAGCTCCACCACTCCCGGCGCCGCCGGCAGTGCCGCGTCGTTCCACTCGAGTTGTAGCTGCTGGCGCTCGCCGGCCGAGAGCAGCGGGATCTCGCCGAGGCGGCGCTCCGGCGCTTCGGCCATCCCGGCGAGCAGCACGCCCAGGTGGTGGATCAGGCGTGGCGCCGCAGTCTCCTCGACGCGGGCGCGGTCGACGGTCAACCGCAGCGAGAGCCGGTCTCCGGCCGTGACCGCCAGGGTCACCGGGTAATGGGTGGTCTCGAAGCTGCGCAGGTCGGCGGCGCGCAGACCTCCGAGATCGGCGGCGGGGTAGTTCTCGAAGACGTGGAGCGTCTCGAACAGCGGCGCGCCGGAGGGCACCTCGCTCCAACCCTGGATCAGCGAGAGCGGAGCGTGCTCGCCGTCGGCCAGGGCGAGACGGCGCTCCTGGAGATCCCTCAGCCAGGCGGGCAGAGCCTCGCCGCCCTTCACCCGCGCCCGCACCGGCACGGAGTTGATGAACAGGCCGACCATGGACTCGACGCCAGGCAGGGCGGCAGGGCGACCGGAGACCACGCTGCCGAAGACGACGTCCTCCTCCCCGCCGTAGCGGCCGAGGAGCACCGCCCAGGCGCCGAGGGTGACGGTCTGCAAGGTGAGCCGGTGACGCGCCGCCAGGCTCTGGAGGTCCGCCGTGACCGCGGGCGCGAGCCCGGCCGTGTGCTCGGCCTCCCCGCTGACTCCGGCCCCGGCAGGGCGCGCGAGACTCAAGGAGGTCGGGGCGGTGAAGCCCGCCAGCTCCCGCCGCCAGACGGGCTCGGCACGTGCCGGGTCCTGCCGCCGCAGCCAGACGATGAAGTCGCTGAACGGCCGGATCGGTGGCAGCGCGGGTGTCCGGCCCTCCCGGAGGGCGCCGTAGACGGACCCCAGTTCGCCCACCAGGACCTGCACCGACCAGCCGTCCAGCAGCAGGTGGTGGAAGGTCCAGACGAACCCCAGCGCCCCGTCGAGGTGGACCAGGGAGAGCCGCAGCGGCGGCACGGTGCCATGGGAGGCCTTCAGGGATAACGGGGTGTGCCGGTCGCGGTGAAGCAGCTCTTCGAAGCGGCGCCGCTGCTCGTCCCCCGGGAGGCCGCGCCAGTCGAGCTCCTGCCAGGGGAGCGGGACCCGGCGGTGGACGGCCTGCAGGGGCTCGTCCAGCCCCGCCCAAAGGAAGGCGGTGCGCAACGCGCCGTGGCGCGCCACCAGGATCTCCCAGGCCTGCCGGAACAGCCCGGGCTCCAGGTCCGCCGGCAGGGTGCAGGCGATCTGGTTGACGTAGACGCCGGACGCCGACGCCAGCTGGCTGTGGAGCAGGATGCCTTCCTGGAGCGGTGAAAGGGGGTAGATGTCCTCGACCTCCTCCAGAGGGAGGTCGGCCGCCAGCCGGGCGAAGCGGCCGGCGTCGAGCCCGGCCTTGGGGAAGTCGGACGGGGTGAAGACCTGCCTCTCACAGGCCCGGCCGTGCCGGATCAGCTCGTCGAGAGCGCCGGCAAAGGCCGCGGCCAGACGCTCTGCGGTCTCCCGGCGGAGCACCCGCGAGCCGTAGGCCAGAGTGACGCGGAGCCGGCCGCCGGTCACCAGGGCGCCGACCTCGAGCCGGTGCGGGCGAAGAGCGCGCGGGCTGCGGGTGGAGGCCGCCGGCGCCAGGGAGGGCCGGAACAGCGAAGATTCGCCGGAGTCGAGCCGGCCCAGGTAGTTGAAGCTGATCTCGGCGGCGGGGGCCGCGGCCAGCAAGGAGGCCGTCTCCTTTTCCCCCAGATACCGCAGCAGACCGTAGCCGAGGCCCCGCCCGGGAACCGCGCGCAACCGCTCCTTGACGCTGACCAGGGCCTCGCCGGGACCGCCGCCCCCCGCCTCGAGGATCACCGGATGGATGCTGGTGAACCAGCCCACGGTGCGCGAGAGGTCGAGATCGTCGAAAAGGGGATCGCGGCCGTGCCCTTCGACGTCCACCCGCAGCCGCGGCGAGCCGGTCCAGGCCGCCAGCGAGCGGACCAGGGCGCTGAGCAGCGCCTCGTCGACGCGGCTGTGGCAGACGGCGGGCACGGCCTGCAGCAGACCGCCGGTCTCCTCCTCCGTCAGCTCGAAGGAGACCGCGTCCTCGGCTCCGGCGACGTCCGAACCGCCTTGCAGGTCCACCGGCAGCGGGGGAACCGCCGTCCGGGCCACGGCGAGCCAGTGCTCCAGCTCGTGGGCCGGCGCGCCCTGCACGGCGTGGGCGGCGAGGCGGACGGCCCAGTCGCGGAAGGAGCTCGTCTTCGGCGGCAGGGTGGGGCGGAGCCCGCGGGCCGCCTGGCGATAGGCGTCTTCCAGGTCCTCGAGCAGCACGCGCCAGGAGACGGCATCCACCACCAGGTGATGGGCGGCCCACAACAGCTCACCAGTGTCGAACAGGGCGAGGCGGGTGAGCGGCCCGGCGGCCAGGTCGAAGCCTGTCTGGAGGAGCGCGACCGCCCGCTCGCGCGCCTCGGGCCGGCACGCCGCCGGCAGGCCCGAGAGGTCGATGCGATGGAAGGGGGGGACAGGCTCGGCCGCGGCATTTTCCTGCCGCCAGCCGCCCTCCCCCCCTCGTCGGAGACGGTGGAACCGCAGGCGCAGGGCGTCGTGGTGCTCCACCACGGCGGCCAGGGCGCGCTCCAGGGCGGTGGGGACGAGGGGCTCCGCCGGCTCCAGCAGGAGCGCCTGGTTGAAGTGGTGGAGGTCCGCGAAGCGCTGCGCGAAGAACCAGCGCTGGATCGGGGTGAGAGGGACCTCGCCCACCACGGACCCCTGCTCGGCAGAGCCGGCGGCGCCAGGACCGGCCGCGGCCTCATCCGAGCAGAGGCTGGCGAGCTCGGCCACGGTCTGGTGCTCCATGACCTGCCGCGTGCTGAGGAGCAGGCCGGCCCGGCGCGCCCGCGCCACGATCTGGAGGGAGAGGATCGAATCGCCGCCGAGCTCGAAGAAGTTGTCGTGCACTCCGACCCGCGGCAACCGCAGGACCTCAGCCCAGAGACCGGCCAGGATCTCCTCGGCGCGGGTGCGCGGCGCCACGTGCTCGCGCGACGGCAGCGCGCCGTCGGGCACCGGCAGGGCGGCGCGGTCCACCTTGCCGTTGGGGGTGAGCGGCAGCGCTGCCAGCGCCACCCAGGCCGCCGGCACCATGTAGGCAGGAAGCCGTTCCGCCAGGAAGCTCCGCAGCTCGGCGGCGGCCGGTGCGGAGGCCGGCGCAGCGACGGTGTAGGCCACCAGCCGCGCCGGCCCCGCCGGACCGTCGCGCCGGGCCACGACCACCGCCTGGTGCACCCCGGGGTACTCGTGGAGCGCCGCTTCGATCTCCCCCGGCTCGATGCGGAAGCCGCGGACCTTCACCTGGTGGTCGACGCGTCCGAGGAAGTCGAGCTCTCCGGCGGTGGTCCACCGCGCCAGGTCGCCGGTGCGGTAGAGGCGGGCGCCGGGCTCGGCCGCGAACGGATCCGGCACGAAGCGCTCGGCCGTCCAGTCCGGACGGTGCAGGTACCCCCGGGCCAGCCCCGCGCCTCCCAGGCACAGCTCTCCCGCCACACCCACCGGCAGCGGCTCCACCCCACCCGACGAGACCAGGGCCCGGGTGGACGCGACCGGCCGGCCGATGGTGGGCGCCGCGGTCCCTTCCGGAGCCACCCGCGCGAAGGTCGAGTACGTCGTGTCCTCGGTCGGGCCGTACAGGTTCCACACCCGCTCCACCGTCCCGGTGGTGTAGATCCGGTCGGCGAGGGCGCGCGGCAGAGGCTCTCCGGCGAGGTTGACGGTGCGCACCGACGGGCCGAGCCCCCCCGTTCGCACCAGCTCGGCCATGGCGGAGGGGACGGTGTTCACCAGCGTCACCCGCCCGGCCGCCGGCGCGGAGGCGAGGAGGTCCGGCAGCTCCAGGGCGTTCCGGGCCAGGATCACCGTGCCCCCCCACGACAGGGGGACGAAGATCTCGAAGACCGACAGGTCGAAGGCCGCCGAGGTGGCGGCGAGCACGCCGGCCAGCTCCTCCGGCGCGTACACCGTGGCCGCCCAGCGCACCAGCTCGACGGCGCTGCGGTGGGTCACCGCCACCCCCTTGGGGGCCCCCGTCGAACCGGAGGTGTAGAGCACGTAGGCCAGGTTCGCCGGCTCGGCGCCCGGCTCCTCCGCCGGCCGCTCGTCTCCACCGTCCTCATCCTCCAGGATCTGATCCACCAGGATCAGCGACCCGCTCGCCGGGAGCCCGGCGGCGCGTTCCCGGTCGGCGACCACCAGGGAGGCCCGGGACTCGGCGAGCAGGGCGGCGAGGCGCGGGCGCGGCAGTTGGGGGTCGAGCGGCAGGTAGGCCGCTCCCGCCTTCAGCACGCCCAGCAGAGCGGTCACCAGGGCGGCCGAGCGCCCCAGGCAGACGCCGATCACCACCTCCGGCCCGGCGCCCTCCCGGCGCAGCCGGCGCGCCAGCCGCGCGGCGTCCCGTTCGAGCTCGTGGTAGCGGACCTCCCGACCGCCGGCGATCAACGCCACCGCGTCCGGCGTCCGCCGGGCCTGCTCCTCGAACAGGTGGTGCAGGCAGGCGCCGGCCCCCTCCCGCGCCACCGCGGTGTCGCTCCACTCGCGGAGGAGCTGGTGCCGCTCCGCGTCGCCGAGGAGGGGGAGCTCGCCGATCCGCCTCTCCGGCCAGGCCGCCGCGGCGGCCAGCAGGGTCCGCAGGTGCCCCAGCCAGCGCGCCACCGTCACCCCGTCGAACAGGGCGGTGTCGTACTCGCACGCGAGCGCCAGGGCGTCCCCGGCCTCGGCGGCGAACAGCGTCAGGTCGAGCTGGGAGGTGCCGGGGTCCAGCCGGAGCGATTCCAGCGCGAGCCCCTCCAACTCGACGCGCGCCCCCTCCTCTCCCACTGCAAAGGCGGCCAGGCCCGGCTCCTGGCCCGGAGCGGCGCGCTGGAAGACGAGCTGCACCTGGAAGACCGGCGGCCGGGCGGGATCACGCACCGGCTGCAGACGCCGGGTGAGCCAGGGGAACGGGAAATCGCGGTGCGCCAGGGCCTCGCTCACCGCCCGGCGGGAGCGCGCCAGGAGCTCCGGGACCGGGGGATCGCCGGCCAGCTCGGCGCGCAGGACCATCGGGTTGACGAAATACCCGACGACGCCGTCGAGATCGCGGTCGCGCCGTCCGGTGGCGGGAGAGCCGACCAGGAGGTCGTCCTGGCCCGTGAGGCGTCCGAGGAGGATCTGGAAGGTGGCGAGGAGAGCCGTGAACAGGGTCGCGCCGTGCGCCCGGGCGCGCTCGCGCAGACGTCCGGTCTCGCCGGAGCCGAGCCGCAGGCCGAGCCGCGCGCCCGCGTGGGCCGGGCTCGGCGGGCGCGGCCGGTCGGCCGGCAGGTCGAGGGCGAGCGGCGCGCCGCGTAGGCGGTCGAGCCAGTATCGCTCCAGGCGCTCGCCGGCGGGGCCGGCCAGAAGCCGTCGCTGCCAGCGGACGAAATCGGTGTAGGCCCCGGACAGCGGCAGCAGCGGCGGCAGCGGCGGCCGGCCGGCGTCCCGTTCCCGGGCGTACAGGGCGGCCCAGTCGTGCAGCAGCACCGCCAGCGAGCCGAAGTCTCCCGCGAGGTGATGGAGGACCAGCAGCAGCAGCCGCTCGCCGCCGGGGCGGGTCAAGACCCGGAGGCGCAGCGGCGACTCCCTCTCGAGGTCGAACCGCCGCCGGACCTCGCGCCGCAGGCCGGCCTCGAGCTCCGCCGCACTCCAGGCGGTCGCGCCCACCTCTCCCAGATCGGGCGGCAGGGTGGCGTGGACCCGCTGACGGGGCTCGCCGTCCCAGAGGCCGAAGGTGGTGCGCAACGCCGGGTGGCGCTCCGCGAGCGCCTGCGCGGCGCGGAAGAGAGCGGCGCCGTCGACCTCCGGCCCGAGCCGGGCGGCGGCGGCGATGTGGAAGACCCCGTCCGCCGCCGTGGAGCTCTCCAGGAACCAGAGCGCCTCCTGCCCCGGCGCCAGCGGGTGGTCGCCGGCGGCCTCTCCGGTGACCAGCGGCGTGCTTTCCGAGACCTCCGTCAGGTGATCGAGCAGGCGGTCCCGCAGCTCCGGCACCGAGAGATCGGCCAGGGAGGCGGCCGCCGGGGCGAGGCCGAGGTCCGATTCCAGCCGCGCCTGCAGCTCGAAGAGAGCAAGAGAGTCCAGGCCCGCGGCCGCGATCGGCGCCGCCGGATCGAGAGCCTCCGTGGCGACCCCGGCGCGGCGGGCGATCTCCCCGCGCAGCCAGGCGGTGAGCGCGGCGCTCCGCTCCGGCGGATCGAGGGCGAGCAGGTCGAAGCGGGTGAGGAGCCCCGCGCCCGGCGCGGCGCCCGGCGGCGCGCTGCGGTGGAGCGGCGCCAGGCTGCCGGCGAGATAGCGGGCGCGGCACTCGCGGCGGCGGATCTTGCCGCTCGACGTCTTGGGGACCGTCCCCCCGCGGAGCAGCAGCACGTCCGCAACAGCCACCCCGTGCTCGTCGGCGACGGCGCGGCGGACCGCGTCGGCGACCGCGCCGAGATCGCCGGCGTGGCGCTCCACCTCGAGCGCCAGGACGACCCGCTCCTCCCCCTGCCCGTCGACGGAGAAGGCCGCGCCGCCGGCGCGCAGGGCCGGGTGGCTGCGCTCCGCGGTCAGCTCGAGGTCCTGCGGGTAAAGGTTGCGCCCGCGCAGGATGATCAGGTCCTTGAGCCGGCCGGTGAGGAACAGCTCCCCCCCGGCCAGGAAACCCAGGTCGCCGGTGCGCAGGAAGGCCTCGCCCCCCAGCCGGGCGCGGAAGGTGGCCGCGCTCTCGTCCGGCCGGCCCCAGTAGCCGGCGGCGACGCTCGGGCCCGCCACCCAGACCTCCCCCACCCGCCCCTCGGGGCAGGGCACGCCCGAATCCGCATCGACGACCACGATTCGCTGCTCCGCGGAGGCGCGGCCGCAGGAGACCAGCTCCCGCCCGGCGCCGTCCCCCGCCGGCACCGCCGTGCCGGCTTCCAGGGGGCCGCTCGCGAAGGTGCCGATCCCCGGCTCCCCGTCCGGCGGTCCGCCGGCGACGAAGAGCGTCGCCTCGGCGAGGCCGTAACAGGGGAAGAACGCCTCCCGCCGGAAGCCGCAGGGGGCGAACGCCTCCGCGAACCGCCGCAGCGTCTCGGCGCGCACCGGCTCGGCGCCGTTGAAGGCCACGCTCCAGGACGACAGGTCGAGCCCCTCCCGCTCTTCCGGGCCGAGGGCGCGGACGCAGAGGTCATAGGCGAAGTTGGGGCCGCCGCTGGTGGTCCCGCCGAAGCGCTCGATCGCCCGCAGCCAGCGCGCGGGCCGCTGCAGGAACGCCGCCGGCGGCATGAGCACGCAATCGCACCCGACGTAACAGGGCTGGAGCACGTTGCCGATCAGCCCCATGTCGTGGAAGAGGGGGAGCCATCCCACGACCACCGACTCCGCCGTCTGGCGGAATGCGCGGCGGATCGCCTCCAGATTGTGCAGGAGGTTGGCGTGGGTGACCACGACCCCCTTGGGCGTGCCCGTGGAGCCGGAGGTGTACTGGAGGAACGCGACCTCCTCGGGGCCCGGCTCCCGGCCGGCGTCCTCGTCCTCGTCCACCGTCCCGGTGTCGAGCCAGAGCGCGGACGCGAGCTCCGGGACCTGCCCGGCGATCCCCTCGCGGCGGACGAGCAGCGCCGCGGTGGTCAGCACCGCCCGGGGACGGCAATCGGCCGCGACGCCGCCCAGGCGCGGGTCCGGACGCCGGCCGTGCGGCGGCTGGACGGGGACGGCGATCACTCCGGCATACAGGCAGCCGAAGAAGGCCGCGATGAGCTCCACGCCCGACGGGTAGAGCAGGAGCACCCGCTCGCCGCGGGGGACCGACCGCGCCAGCACCGCGGCGATGGTGCGGGCCCGCCGCTGGAGGCCGTCATAGGAGAGGCGGGCCCCGGCCTCCTCTCCCTGGGTGAGAAAGGTATAGCCGCGTCCCGGCTGCTCCGTTGCCTGACGGTGAAGGAGCTCCACCAGGGATTTCATCGGTCCCGCACCTCAAGCCTCTCGCTCAAGCCGACCTCCGGAGTGGTGCATCGGAGCAGGGGGCACCTGTATACAGAGTCCGCCACAGGCCGTCAACTCTCCTGGTGCGCGCCGGAGCTCCTCCGGAACATTGTGCTACCATCCCGCCGCACTTCGCCTGCGAGGGGATCTGGTCATGGATGAACGGCAACAGAGCGGCAGGCCGCTGGCGGCCTCGGGACGTGACGCGCGCGTCATCGCCATGGTGGTCCTGGCCCTCCTGGGCGCCTGGATCAGCTTCCATCTCACCCGCTACCACCTGGCGGGCAGCGGCCATGGGGGCTCGGGCGTCTTCCACACCGTCTGCGAGATGACCGGCGGAGGGTGTGATCAGATCCTCAAGAGCACCTGGTCCACGCTGCCCCGGCAGATCCCGACCGCGTTCGCGGGG
>DASPJI010000344.1:0-4159 GCA_035628695.1 Thermoanaerobaculia bacterium
ACCACCCGCGCCTACCTCCAGATCCAGGCTACCCTCCACAAGCGCGGCACCCTCCATCCGGTCCGGCTGTGGAACTACATCCCGGGCATCCACGACCCCATGCACGTGGACCAGGACCGCTACATGTCCTTCAACGCCGGGCGCTTCGAGGCGCTCTGCCGGTGGCTCGGCGGCGCCGAGCAGTTCGACACCCTGGTGGCGTCGGCCTCCGGCGTCGGCCATGACGGGCAGGACCTGGTCATCCACTGCCTGGCGGCGGACAGCCCCGGCCGGGCGGTCGCCAACCCGCGGCAGATCGCCCCCTATCACTACTCGCAGCGATACGGTCCGCTGCCCCCCTGCTTCGCCCGCGCCACGCTCATCGAGGGCCGCGCCGGGCAGCCTCTGGTGCTGGTGGGGGGCACCGCCAGCATCGTCGGCGAGGAGTCGGTGCACGCCGGAGACTTGGCGCGCCAGACCGGCGAGACGCTGACTAACCTCGCCGTCCTGCTGCGCGAGGCGGCCGGCACGCCCATCGAGCCGGTGATTGGTCCGACCGGAGCGCGGGCGGCGGCGCTGGCCCGGTTCCGCGACGTGCGGGTCTATTACCGGCACCCGGAGAACCTGCCCGAGCTGTGCCGCCTGCTCCAGGACGCCTTCCCCGCCGCCTTGGTCGAGTGGGTCCGGGCCGACATCTGCCGGGAGGACCTCCTGGTGGAGATCGAAGGCGTCGCCGAGCTGTGACGCCGGAGCCTTGAAAGAGCGGCGCCCCTGATAGTGTTATCAGGGTGAGCCGCCCCGAACCGGGAGCGGCCGGGAGGAATCGACCCCATGCTCCGCAAACTGATCGTCGGCCTGCTCCTGACTTCGCTGCTCGCGCCGGCAGCCCTCGACGCCGCCCAGCAGCGCGAGAAGAGAAGGGGTGGCGGCAAGAAGCCCAAGCCGGGCCAACAGCAACAGCAACAGCCGGCCAAGCCGGGCTCGGAGAACCCCCAGCAAGGCCAGGGGAACCCTCCGCCGGCCCCCGAGCCGCCGCCGGCCGCCATCGGCACCGTCGACCGCAAGCTCCTGGAGTACCGGACCTCCGAGGCCCGCTCGGCGATCAACGGCGTGGCCGGCCAGGCGGACAGCAACGCCTACGTCGCCGCGGCGCTGGGCCGCGTCCTGGAGCAGGAGAAGAGCTACGGCGAGGCCGTGACCCGGCTGCGCAAGGCCACGGAGCTGGCGCCGTCCGATCCCGCCCCCTGGGTCCACCTCGGCGCCGTCTACGCGCGCCAGAACCAGAAGGGGGAGGCCGACGCCGCCTTCCGCAAGGCCACGGAGGTGGCGCAGGGCAGGAGCGACGGCGACTCCCTCTACTACCTGGGCGTGGCGCAGCAGCAGCTCGGCCAGTACGACCAGGCCGTCCAGACCCTGGAGCGCGCCCGCTCCGGACGCGAGTCCCTGGCCTCCTACCAGATCGGCGTCACCCGCGCCTATCAGGAGAACTGGACCGCCGCCGTGGAGCAGCTCGACCGCGCCATCAGCGCCGACTCCGGTCTGGCCCTGGCCTACTACTACCGCGGCCTCGCCAACGAGAAGCTCGGACGCAAGGACAAGCTGATCAACGACATGGAGCGCTTCGTCGACCTCGCTCCGAGCTCCCCCGAAGCCGACCGCGCCCGCGCCATCCTGCGGGCGGCGCGCCGGTAGACCGGCCCGGTCCGAAAGAAAGCCCGCCCCCCGCGGAGGCTCCCAGCGCCGGGAGCCCCTGCGGGGGGCGCTCTTTTTTGACACCGGCGGGCCGTGAGGCTACACTCCTTCCATCATTTTCTGTAACAGGCTTTCTCGGCGTGACCCGTGGAGGACCGCGCGCTCACGGGAGCGTTCCGGAGCGAAGCCATTCGTCTACCTTCTTTTCGAGGAGATCGTATGAAGAAAAACGTGATGGCCCGATCCGCGTCCGCAGTCATCGCCGGGCTTCTCCTGGCGGTGCTGGGATCTGCCATGGCCTCGGATCACGACACCGTCGTGGTCGCGGTCCCCGCGAGGGCCGGAGCCGTGGACGGGACGACCCAGAACTCCGATGAGTTCATCTGGAACCTGTTCACTCAGTTCGCCGCGCCGGTGTACAAGGAGAAGCCATCACCGGTGGTGTTCGAAACCTGGGCGTCCGACTTGGACACCTTCGCCGCCTCGCCGCGTTGGCCGAGCCCGGACGAGCCGAAGAAGCTGCAGCGGAGCAGGCTCGGCGCCAAGACGACCCCGCATCACAGCCCGATCGATGTTCCATGTAATCCCCCTGCCGGCGCGGCGGTGGGCGGATTTCCGACCAGCGGCACGCCGACGCCCTGCATCGCCGAAGAGGTGAAGCGGAATCGCCCGCAATTCGATTACATCGTCAGCAACAACCTGAATACGCAGGTGGGCTTGGCGGCCGCCTACGCGAAGTCCTTCAAGGTCACGATGCCGACGTCGGCCATCTCGGTCAAGGGCGACTGGATCCCCGTGCAGACGATGTTGCAATGGATCCCTCAACTGGGCAGCGTCGAGAAGATCCGGACGCTCTATTACATGGCCACCGTCGACTCAGTCGAATATGCCCTCGTGTCTCTGCACGTGAGCAGCCGCCAGAACCCGAACTGGGTGTGGGGAACGTTCGAGCACCAGATGAATCCGGGCCGCTGTGACAGCATCGGCTGTTTCGACACTTTCGGCTCCACCATCCCGGTCGTCCGCCCGAACAAGGCCACGGTCAACGCACAATATGGCGCCTGCCCCAAGACGGAGCCGCTGAAGGCATTGATGGCCAAGGCGAACCTCTCGACCGTCTGGGAGAACTATTGCCTCAAGTCGAGCCAGGTGGACTACACCGCTGCCGACGGCACGCCGTACGTGCTCGGCAATTCGGTGATCGAAGGGATCACGGGCAACGGCACCGTTGCCGCCTCGTCCTGCATCGGTTGCCACGTCTACGCCTCCTTCGGCTCGACCGGCACGCCGACCACCGCCGTCCAGCACATCCTTCCCTACAATCCGACGGGGCAGCCGATCCCCGCCGTTCTCGACGGCTCTTTGCAGTACGACTTCATGTGGGGCGTCCTGAATGCGGCGGCGCCGGTCACGACGGCAACGACCTCTTCGAAATAGTGGAAAAGGAGCGCTGGCTGCGTCTGTTCGGTCTGGCTGTCCTTGGGGCTCGCCATCTACTTCGGCTATGGAAGACGCCACAGCCAGGTGGGGAAGCTGGCGGGGCGAGGCTTCGCCGCCGGTGTCCTGATCAAGACACGTCCAAGCGCGGCGCCCGCCCCCCGGCACCGCGCTTCGGACACGTACATCGATCGTCAAAGAGCTGGAGGAGCGACTCTCATTCGACCAGAGTCGCGCTCCTGTCAGTCGGCAGCATACCACAGAGTCGTGGAGAATGATTCCATTGACGCAGGCGAGTCGTCGCTTGTAGTCTCTCCTCTGAGCTGCCTTCCTTTCAGGAGCTGAGTGGACCCGGATCGGCGGCGTTTCTGTGTGTTCCTTGACAACTGAATCGTGAAAGGGGGCGCCGCCGTGTCCAAGGCCGCGCTCCCTGAGGACACCTCCGTCCGACAGGAGGACCCCGGGGAGGCGGAGGTCCGATCCCTCCGCCTCCCACTCGGGAGCACAACGGTGCGCTGCCGGAACACAACGGCGCCTGGCGAGATCGCTATCCCCCCGTCGCGGATCATTCCCCTGGAGCTCTGGATCGCAATCTCCACCGGGGGAGTGTTCCCGCCGGCCCGCCGGATCATTCCCCCGTGTTCCCGAACCTCTCCGTGGGCCGCGGTTGTGATCCGGAACGCTGGGAGAATGACCCTCCCCGTGTCCGGGATCATTCTTCCGCACCGGGTAGTGATCTCCCCGCCTTACCGAATGATCTCGCCGAGGGCGCTTGTGATCCGTGGATGTCGCGGGGTGATGGTCGTGAGGACTGGAATCGATGGTGGTGGAGGGGGGAGCCTCCGGCAGACTGAATCCGCCGAAGGCACCCTATAGATAAGGATGTCCTACTCGGGGCTCGCCGCCGCCGATTCCGCCGCCACCCGCTCGTCGAGGATGGCGCCGCACCGTTCGAGGGTCACGGACCCGGCCGCCTCCAGCACGAAGGCCAGAGACTCGGGCGACCGCAGCAGGTGGACGAGCACGTTCATGGCGTCCACCGCTCGCTCCT
>DASPJI010000345.1:0-3453 GCA_035628695.1 Thermoanaerobaculia bacterium
GCGTCTTCCACCAGGAAGGCCAGGCGCTCCTGCGGATACGACGGGTCCAGAGGCAGGTAGGCCGCGCCGGCTTCCAGCACGCCCACCAGCGCCACGATCAGCTCCAGGGAGCGCTCCAGGCGGACCCCCACCACCGAACCGGGGACGGCGCCCATCGCCACCAGCCGCCGCGCCAGGCCGTCCGCCCGCCGCTGCAGCTCGCCATAGCTCAACTGCTCGTCGCCGATGGCCACGGCGACCGCTTCGGGCCGGCGGCGCGCCTGCTCCCGGATCAGCTCGTGCAGACACCGATCGCTCTCCGGGAACCTCACCGTCGTGTCGTTCCACTCGCCCAGGATCTGCCGCTCCTCGGCCGGCGCCAGCAGCGGCAGCTCCGGCAACGGGGTCTCCGGCGACGCCACCGCCGCGTCCAGCAGCCGCACGAAATGCCGCGCCATCCGCTCCGCCGTGGCGGCGTCGAACAGGTCGGTGTTGTACTCCAGCCCGCCCGCCAGCTCCTCGCCATAGGGAGAGAAGCCCAGGCTCAGCTCGAACTTGGCGGTCGCGGACTCCACCGTCACCCGCCGCAGCTCCACGCCCGGCACCCCCAAGCCCTCGGCCTCCCCTGTCATCGCGGGCGTGTTCTGTACCGTCAGCATCACCTGGAAGAGCGGCGAGTGATCCAGTCCACCCCGCTCGCTCACCAGCTCCTCGACCAGGCGCTCGAACGGGATGTCCTGGTGCGCGTAGGCGTCCAACGCCGTCCGCCGCACCTGGCACAGCAGGCTCGGGAAATCCGGAGCGTCCGCCAGCTCCACCCGCAAAGCCAGGGTATTGATGAAGAAGCCGATCAGCCCCTCGATCTCGCGCCGGTTGCGGCCCGCGATGGGCGAGCCCACCACCACGTCACCCTGACCGGAGTAGCGGCCCAGCAGAGCCGCGAAGCCCGCCAGCAGGACCATGAACGGCGTCGCCCCCTCACGCCGGGCGAGCAACGCCACCGAGCGCGACAACGCCGGGGGCAGATCCAGCGGCCGGGAGGCGCCGCGATGGGTCTCCACCGGTGGACGCGGCCGGTCCGTAGGCAGGATCAGGCGCGCCGGCGCCCCGCTCAGACGCTGCCGCCAGTAGCCGAGCTGAGCCGCCAGCACGTCGCCCGTGAGCCAGGCCCGCTGCCAGGCCGCGAAGTCCGCGTACTGCACCGGCAGCACCGGCAGCTCACGACCGCCGTAGAGCGCCGTCAGCTCGCGCAGGAAGATGCCCATGGACCAGCCGTCGGTAACGATGTGGTGCATGGTCACCAGCAGCGCGTGGTCTTCTCCCGCCAGCCGCAGCAGAGCCGCCCGCACCAACGGGCCCGCTTCGAGGTCGAACGGCAGCAACGCCTCGGCCGTGGCCCGGCGCACCAGCTCCGTCTCGCGCTGCGCCGGCGGCAGACCGGACAGGTCCACCACCTCCAGGGGGACCCGTAACAAGGGGGCGATCACCTGGACAGGGTGCCCCTCCCGCTCGGCAAAGGTGGTACGCAGCGCCTCGTGGCGCCGCGCCACCTCCTCCAGAGCCTGCGCGAGCAGGCGGAGGCTCAGAGGACCGGAGATACGCACCGCCAGGGGCACGTTGTAGGCCGGGCTGCCCGGCGCCAACCGCTCCAGGAACCAGAGCCGCTGCTGGGCGAAGGACAGCGGCAGCTCGCCGTCCTCTCCGTGCGGGCGCGGTACGGACACGATGGGCGGCGCCGCCAGCGTGGAGTCGCGCAGCAGGGCCAGCCGTCCGGCCAGCCCCGCGGCCGTCGGCTCCTCGAACAGCTCCCGCACCGGCAGCTCCGCGCCGAAGGCCTCGCGTACCCGCGAGATCACCTGGGTCGCCAGCAGCGAGTGCCCTCCCAGGTCGAAGAAGCCGTCCTCGACGCTCACCCTCTCGAGCCGCAGGACCTCCGCGAAGATCCCCGCCAGCACCTCCTCGGCCGGGGTGCGTGGCGCCACGTACGCGTCGAGCCGGTCGTGGTCTGGACGAACCGGGGCGATCTTCTCCAGCGCCTTGCGGTCCAGCTTGCCGTTGGGAGTCAGCGGCAGGGAGTCCAGCAGCACGAACGCCGACGGCACCATCGCCTCGGGCAGGCGGCCGCGCAGCCAGCTCCGCAAGGCCTCCGGGCTCACTTCGGCGTGCGCCGCCACGTAGGCCACCAGGCTCGGCTCTCCAGGGCGGTCTTCCCGTACCAGAACCGCCGCCTCCCTCACCTGCGGGTGAGCCGAAAGCGCAGCCTCGATCTCCCCCAGCTCGATGCGCAGGCCGCGGATCTTGACCTGGAAGTCGATTCGCCCCAGGAACTCGATGGCCCCATCCGTCAGGTGGCGCGCCAGGTCTCCCGTGCGGTACAGCCGCTCGCCGGGTTCGGCGGCATACGGGTCCGGCACGAAGCGCTCGGCAGTGAGGCCCGGCTGGCCCAGGTAGCCCCGGGCCAGGCCCGGGCCGCCGATGCAGATCTCCCCGGCCACCCCGGGCGGCACCAGCCGCAGCTCCCGGTCCAGCAGCAGCACCCGGGTGTCGTCGATCGGTTGGCCGATGTCCGGCGCCCGGCCAGGACCTCGCGCCTGGACGGCGCCCGAGGTGGCGACGACCGTGCTCTCCGTCGGGCCGTAGTTGTTGACCAGAGTGAACGGTAGCGGACCGGGATCATGGTGCAGACGGTCGCCGCCGGTCAGCAGCACCCGCAGGGGGATGGCGGCCGGACCTGTCAGCGACAGCGGCAGCAGCGCTTCGGCAACAGGCGTCGACACGAAGCCGATGGTGATCCCCTCGGCGTTCAGCCAATCGTGCAGAGCGGAGGGCGAGGTGCGGACCTCCTCGTCCGGTACGTGGACGCTGGCTCCGGCCACCAGGTAGGGCCACAGCTCCCAGACCGCGGCATCGAAAGCCAGGCCGGACAGCCGGGTCGCCCGGTCCGCTGCCGTCACGCCGAAGGCCCGCCGGTGCCAGGCCAACAGGCGCAGCAGACCGCGATGCTCGATCTCCACCCCCTTGGGGCGGCCGGTCGACCCGGAGGTGTAGATCACGTAGGCCAGGTGATCCACCTCGGCTGCGCCCTCCGCAGGAGGCTCGGAGCTCCACAGGTCCAGCTTGTCCCAGACGCGGTCCAGCAGCAGCGGGCTCGGCCCCGGCAGCCTGTCGGCGAGGTTCGAAGTGGACAGCACCACCCGGACGCCGGCGTCTTCGAGCACCAGGGCCACGCGTTCGCGCGGCCACACCGGATCGAGCGGCACGTAGGCGCCTCCCGCCTCAAAGACCGCGAGCAGGCTCGTGACCTCCTCCGGCGAGCGGTCCAGCAGCACCCCCACCCGCCGCTCCGGCCCTACCCCCGCGGCGCGCAGACAGTGGGCCAGCCTCGCCGCACGCCGGCCCAGCTCGCCATAAGTCACGGCGTGGCCGACCGCCGAGACCAGCGCCACCGCTTCCGGTGCTTCGGCCACCTTCGCC
>DASPJI010000346.1:0-2046 GCA_035628695.1 Thermoanaerobaculia bacterium
GCCGCGCGCACCTCGGGATGCTCCTCCAAGACCGCCTCGATCTCTCCCAGCTCAATACGGAAGCCCCGCACCTTGACCTGATGGTCCAGGCGGCCGAGGAAATCGAGGGAGCCGTCGGGCAGACGGCGCGCAAGGTCGCCTGTGCGGTACAGCCGCGCACCGGGACCGCCGCCGAAGGGATCGGGGACGAACTGCTCGGCGGTCAGCCCGGGCCTCTCCCGGTAACCGCGGGCGACTCCGGTGCCGCCGGCGCAGAGCTCGCCCACGGCGCCCGGCGGCACCGGCCGCAGGTGCCGGTCCACCAGAACGATATGAGCGCCCCCTACGGGCCGGCCGAGGACTACGCGGCGGGTTTCGCCGGCCTCCGGCAGGCGGGACCAGGCGGCATTGGAGGTCGCCTCGGTCGGGCCGTAGAGGTTGTAGATGGCGATGCCGGGCAGGAGCCGGCGCGTGCGGGCGGCCAGCTCTTCCGGCAGCCGCTCGCCGCCCAGGAAGAGGGCGCGCAGGTCCGCCGGCGGCGCCGCCTCGCCCCGCTCCAGCGTGCCGAGCAGAGAGTCCCACAGCGTCGGCACGGTGTTGCAGCCGGCGCCGGGCGCCTCGCCCAGGATCTCCAGCAGGCGCACCGGCCGCAGCAGCGCGTCCTCGGAGATCACGCGCACTGCCTCGCCGCGCGCCAGAGGGGCGAAGAGCTGCTTGAGCGATGCGTCGAAGGTCACTGAGCTCAGGAGGGGCAGCCAGCGCACCCCGGCCCCCTCGAGGAGGCCAGCGATCCAGGCCAGGTAACCGGACAGGCTGGCGTGCTCCACCGCCACCCCCTTCGGCCGGCCGGTGGAGCCCGAGGTGTAGAGGACATAGGCGAGGGTCCCGGCGGGCACCGGCCGGTCTTCGGAATGCACGGCCTCGTCCGCCACTGCCGGCAGATCCTCCACGAAGAGCGACGGGCCGGCCCAGGAGCCGCCGGAGCCGGCGGCCAGAGCGCTCCGGGTCAGCGACAGGAGCGGCCGGGCATCGGCGAGGATCTGCTCCCGGCGCTCCTCGGGATCGCGCGGGTCCAGAGGGAGATAGGCGGCGCCGGAGGTCAGGACCGCCAGGAGGGCCGCCACCAAGTCGGAGGAGCGCTCCAGGCAGACGGCCACCACCTGCTCCGGCCCGGCGCCGAGCGCGCGCAGGTGGACGGCCCAGGCGTTCACCCGCGCCGCGAGCTCGCCATAGGTGAGGCTGCCACCATCCGTGCGGACCGCCACCGCCGCGGGCGTACGCTCCGCCTGCCGCGCGAAGAGACGGTGCACCGGCAGCCCCGGCGCCTCCTGCGCCGAGTCGTTCCACTCCACCAGGAGCTGGGCGCGCTGCGCCGCGGAGAAGATCTCCAGGTCCGCCAGGCGCTGCTCCGGCGCGGCCGCGACCGTGGCGAGCAGCCGCTCCAGATGGTCCATCATCCGAAGGACGGTCGGACGGTCGAAGAGATCGGTCGAATAGCGCAACGAGCCCGCCAGCTCCCCGTCCTTCTCCTCCAGAGAGAGGGAGAGGTCGAACTTGGCCGTACCCGCGTCCGCTTCCAGGGGGGTGAGGACGAGGCCCCCCATCTCGACCCGGTCCACGGGCAGGCTCTGCAGGGCGAGCATCACCTGGAACAGGGGGACGTGGGCGAGGCTCCTCTCCGGCGAGAGCTCCTGGACCAGCCGATCGAACGGCAGGTCCTGGTGCGTGTGGGCGTCTAGCGCGGTCTCGCGGGTCTGGCCGAGGAGCTCGCGGAACGACGGCTCCCCCGCTGCCCCTCTCGACAGGTCAGCACGCAGTACCAGCGTGTTGACGAAGAACCCGATGAGGTCCTCGATCTCCACGTGGTTGCGTCCGGCGACCGGGGTGCCCACCGCCAGGTCCTGCTGCCCGCTGTAGCGCCCCAGGAGAGTCTGGAAGCCGGCCAGCAGCACCATGAAGAGCGTCGCTCCCTCGCGGCGGCCGAGCGCCTGCAGCTCCCGGGTCAGCCCGGCCGGCAGCCGCACGGGCAACGAGGCGCCATGGAAGCTTTGGGCTGCCGACCTCGGC
>DASPJI010000347.1:0-8510 GCA_035628695.1 Thermoanaerobaculia bacterium
GACA
This sequence comes from Thermoanaerobaculia bacterium, assembly GCA_035628695.1. Lineage (GTDB taxonomy): Bacteria > Acidobacteriota > Thermoanaerobaculia > Multivoradales > UBA5704 > DASPJI01. Next base: position 5 of record DASPJI010000347.1, read on the forward strand.
GGAGAGGACACCATGATCGAGCTCGCGCCGGCGCCGTCCGCGCCATCCGAGTCGGCGGAGCCCCGCCGTCTGGACCCCGCCCTCACCCGGCCGCTGCCCAACTCTACCCGGATCTACGTCGAGGGGACCCTGCCGGGCGTGCGCGTGCCGATGCGCGAGGTCCGGCTCTCTCCCACCCGCCCCCGCGATGGCGCCGCCGTAGACAACCCGCCGGTGACCGTCTACGACACCTCCGGGCCCTATACCGATCCGGCGGCCGGGATCGACGTGCGGCGCGGCCTGCCGCCGCTGCGGCTCGGCTGGATTGCGGGCCGGGGCGACGTCGAAGGGCTGCCGCAGGTCTCCTCCGAGTACGGGCGGAGGCGGGCGGCCGACCCTCGCCTTGCGGACCTCCGTTTTCAGCACATCCGCAAGCCGCTGCGAGGCCTGCCGGGCTCCAACGTCACCCAGATGCACTACGCTCGCAAAGGGATCGTCACCCCGGAGATGGAGTTCATCGCCATCCGCGAGAATCAGCGGCGGGAGCTGGCCCGAGAGGAGACCGGCGGCAAGGCCTGGGGTGGCGGGGTGGCCCAGCACCCCGGGCAGTCCTGGGGGGCGCGCATCCTTGAGCGCATCACCCCGGAATTCGTGTGCGACGAGGTGGCGCGCGGCCGGGCGATCATCCCGTCGAACATCAACCATCCGGAGAGCGAGCCGATGATCATCGGCCGCAACTTCCTGGTGAAGATCAACGCCAACATCGGCAACTCCGCCGTCACCTCCTCGATCGAGGAGGAGGTGGGCAAGATGATCTGGGCCATCCGCTGGGGCGCCGACACGGTCATGGACCTGTCGACGGGGAAGAACATCCACGAGACGCGGGAGTGGATCCTGCGCAACTGCCCGGTGCCGGTGGGAACCGTGCCGATCTATCAGGCGCTGGAGAAGGTGGGGGGCAAGGCCGAGGACCTCACCTGGGAGATCTATCGCGACACCCTGATCGAGCAGGCGGAGCAGGGGGTGGACTACTTCACCATCCACGCTGGCGTGCGGCTGGGCTACGTGCCGCTGACTGCCGGCCGCATGACCGGCATCGTCTCGCGCGGCGGCTCGATCCATGCCAAGTGGTGTCTGGCGCACCACCGGGAGAGCTTCGTCTACACGCACTTCGAGGAGATCTGCGAGATCATGAAGGCCTACGACGTGGCCTTCAGCCTGGGGGACGGCCTGCGCCCCGGCTCCATCGCGGACGCCAACGACGCCGCCCAGTTCGCCGAGCTCGAGACTCTCGGAGAGCTGACGAAGGTAGCCTGGAGCCATGACGTCCAGGTGATGATCGAGGGGCCGGGCCACGTCCCCATGCACCTGATCCAGGAGAACATGGAGAAGCAGCTCGCGGCGTGCGGCGAGGCCCCCTTCTACACCCTGGGGCCGCTGACCACCGACATCGCCCCCGGCTACGACCACATCACCTCGGCCATCGGCGCGGCGATGATCGGCTGGTATGGCACGGCCATGCTCTGCTACGTCACCCCGAAGGAGCACCTGGGACTGCCGAACCGGGAGGACGTCAAGGCGGGCGTCATCGCCTACAAGATCGCGGCGCACGCGGCGGACCTCGCCAAAGGGCACCCCGGCGCGCAGGTGCGGGACAACGCGCTATCCAAGGCGCGCTTCGAGTTCCGCTGGGAGGACCAGTTCAACCTCTCGCTGGACCCGGACACCGCCCGCGACTTCCACGACGAGACCCTGCCGCAGGAGGTGGCCAAGGTGGCCCATTTCTGTTCCATGTGCGGGCCCCACTTCTGTTCGATGAAGATCACCGAGGAGGTGCGGGACTACGCCGCCCGCCAGCAGCTCGACGAAACAGCGGCGCTGGAGGCCGGGATGCGGGAGAAGTCCGAGGAGTTCCGGGAGGCGGGGGCGGAGATCTACCGGTAACCGGCTTCTCGAAGCGCTCCGGTCACCGCCTCGATGCTCCGTTGCAGGTAGTCCGGCCGCGTCACCGTGTAGCCCATGTGGCCGACGCGGAACGAGGTGGTCCGCACCGCCGGATGGAGGCCGCCGGCGATGATGACGCCGCGGGCGGCGATGCGCGGCAGGAGGGAGGCGTCGACGCCGTCGGGGAAGAGGAGCGCGCTCAAGGTGTTGGCGGTTTCGGCCTCGGTGCGCGGCACGAAGCGGAGCCCCAGGTCCCGCCAAGCGGCGCGCAGGGTCTCGGCGGCGCGGGCGTGCGCCGCGATCCGCTCGTCGATGCCGTTCTCCAGGATCTCACCGAGGCCGGCTTCCAGGGCCAACACCAGCGACGTCGAGGGGGTGGCGAAGTAGCTCGGCCGCCGCTCCTCGTAGGCGCGGTGGATGGGGAGCCAGGCATCCCAGTCCAGATAGAGAGCGGGAGGGGCGGCCTTGCGGGAGGCGCGGACGGCCAGGGCGCGCTCGCTCGCCACCAGGAGCGCAAGCCCCGGCGGCACGCCGATCGCCTTCTGGGAGGCGGTGAAGTAGAGGTCCGCGTTCCAGGCCTCCATCTCGAACCGCTCGCCGGCCGTGGCGCAGACCCCGTCTAAGACCGAGAGGACGCCGGCCTCGCGGGCGATCCGGCAGAGCGGCTCGGGATCGACGCGGACGCCGGTCGAGGTGTCCACGTGAGTGGCGAAGAGGGCTTTGAACGGACTGCCGCGCTCCAGCATCTGCCGGACCTCCTCGGGGGCGGGGGCCTCGCCCACTGCGGCCGCGACCTCGGCCACCTCGGCGCCGTAACGGCGGAGGATCTCCACCATGCGGTCCGAGAAATAGCCGCTGTTGACCACCAGCGCCTTGTCGCCCGGCTCGATCAGGTTGGCCGCCGCGGTCTCCATGGCCAGCGTGCCGCTTCCCGCGAGGATGAACGGCTGGCTGGAGCCCGCGGCCTTCCAGACCTGGCGCATCCGCTCCAGGCAGGTCGCGAACGACTCGATGAAGCGGGGAGTGGTATGCCCAGGAGGTGCCTGGGAGGCGGCGGCGCGCACGGCCGGGGAGAGCTCCACCGGGCCGGGGATCATCAGGAGCGGGGCTTGGTCGGTCATGGGCCGGGATCGTAGCAGCTCAACAGGGCCGGGCGATCAGCGAGAACACCTCGCCGAAGACCGGGTGGAGATCGGCGGCGATCCCCAGCTCCAGGCGCTCGATCGCTTGTTGGAGCGCCTCCTCCCCTCGCGGGGGAGGTTCCGGCCAGCGCAGGGCGAGGCGGTTGAGCCCCGGGCGGAGGAGACGGCGGTCCACCCGCAGGACAGCCCGGGTCCAGCGCTCGCCCACCTCGGCCGTCCCGACGTCCTCGCCGTCTATCGAGAGGTGGACGGGCCCGGTCCGGGACAGGCGGGCGGTCAGGTCCAGCTCCAGATCGCGCTCGCCGTCACAGATCAGACAGAAGCTCGACACCGGCCAGGGTGATCGATAGGTGGCGCGCTGGGCGAGGTCCTCGAAGCTCATGACTTCGGGATAAAACCTTTCCAACGGCTCCCAGTGATAGAACGCCGGATGAGCCAGCTCGGTCCCGTCCTCGCGAAGAGCGTGATGGGCGAGGAGGTGACGGGTCAGCTCTTCCCGCGCCGGCCGGCCACGGCGCTCCAGCACTTCCACGATCGCCTGGAGGAGGTCGGCGTCCAGGTGATCCCATCGCCAGCCGTGCTGGAGGGTCAGGCGATAGGGGGAGTCGAGGTTGCGTTGCTGCTCGGCGGTGAGCACGGCCGGGCACGGGGCGGCGCGGACGGCGAGGAGGTCGAGCATCGTCGCTTCGATGCCGGGGGAGGCGTCCAGGGCCGCTTCCAACCAATACTCCAGGATCGGCCGCTTGGGCCCCACCGGCAGCATGCGGTGCGCGGTGTGGATGGCGGCGCCCAGCCTAGCCGTTGCCTCCACCTCCGGCGCGAGATCGGGAGCCGGCAGGCGGGGGAGGAGCTCCGGCCAGGCCACGTCCTGCTCCCGCATACCCGAGAGGTTCAGCACCTCGGCGGCCACGGCGGCCATCGCCACGTGGATGCCTTCGGCCGTGAGGTGGCAATAGTCGAGGAACAGGCGCCGGTCCGGGAGGGCCGATCCGGTGTGCTCGGCGAAGACCTGCCGCAGGTCTACGGAGAAGACGCCAGGCCGCCGCGCCGCCTCCTTCAGAAGATCGCGGGCCGCCGTCGTGGCCTGGGGGGCGGAGAGGAAACCCAGGGTGGCATAGGCGCTGGCGTCGATCTCGGCGAGACAGGCCCGCCGCGCCTCGTCCAGGTCCCCTTCGCCGAGCCGCGCCCTGGCGAGGAGACGCCAGGAAGTGGAGCAGGTCCCGCCGTCGAGGTCGAGCATCTCCCGGGCGACGGAGGCAGCTTCGGCAAAGGCGCCTCCGTCGAGGAGCGCCTGGGTACGGTCGTAGAGGGCATACCAGCGGGCGGCGGCGTCGCCGGGGAACCAGGTCAGAGGCTGGCGGGTCTCCCAGTCCACCAGGTTGACCTCTGGGATCACCACGATCACCGGGATGCCGATGGTCCGGGCGATGTCGGCGATGAAGCCCAGCGTCGCCTCGGCCGACCGGCGCAGCTCGTCGGCGGCGAGCCAGACGGGGCCGAGGAGGCCCGACTTCCTCAGCGCTTCGGCGTAGCGCTGCCGGGCGCGCACCGACGGGGCATAGGGGGAGACCTCGGGCGTCTCCAGCAGGTTCCAGTTGTTGCCCACGAAGAGGACCAGCATGTCCGGCTGGATCTGGAGGGCGCTGCGCACCGTGGCGGCCAGGCTCGGGAGTGTCTCGTTGGTGCGGGCGAGGTCGATCACCTCGAAGTTGTCCGCGCCGCCCACGGCGCGGAGCTGCCGCTCAAGGACGCCCGCGGGCGTCAGGTGCGGGGCATAGAGGTAGCCGGCGGCCACGGACTCGCCGAAGAAGCAGACCCGCAGGGGGAGCTCCGCGCGCTTGGGCCGGAGCACCCGGGTGGCCGCGTGATGGTCCCCCAGCGGCGACGGCTCGGGGCGGACGAAGGCGAGGCTGTCCTCCAGCATCTGGGGTTGCCAGATGGAGATGGGTTCGGGGGCGCGTCTCCCCTTTGGACCTTCCCCCTCTCCCGGTTGGGGGGAGGGAATGGGAGAGGGGGCCAGGGGGTGAGGGGACAGCCGTGCCGCGCGCAGCCCCTCCGGCATCGCCAGCCGCTCGGCCAGCTCGCGGCTGCGGCGCTTCCTGGGATCGTCGCCGCTCATACGAAGGTGTAGAGGTCTTCGCTGACGGCGCCCTCACTTCGCGCGAAGCCGCTCCGGCGCCGCTCCCTCCAGGTGGGCAACAGGTCGGCCCAATTCGGGGGGAGGTCCCGGCGATCGATCAGGAAATCTTCGAGCACCAGGCAGTCGATGCCCGAGCTGCCCAGACAGAAGAGGGCGTCCACCGGCGAGCAGACGATGGGCTCCCCGCGCACGTTGAACGAGGTGTTGACCAGCACCGGGCAGCCCGTGCGGCGGTGGAAGGCCTCGAGCAGGGCCGCGTAGCGAGGAGCTACGGCCGCGTCCACGGTCTGGGGGCGCGCCGAGCCGTCCACGTGGGTGATCGCCGGCAGGTCCAGCGGCGAGGTGACCTGGCAGGTCTCCAGCATGAACGGCGACGGGTGATCGAGATCGAAATGCCCGGCGGCGTGGGCGGCCAGCACGCTCGGGGCGAAGGGCCGGAACGCCTCGCGCTTCTTGACCAGACGGTTGAGGCGCTCGCGCATCTCCGGGTCCCGCGGATCGGCCAGGAGGCTCCGCGCCCCCAGCGCCCGGGGGCCGAGCTCCATGGCGCCGTGGAACCATCCGACCACCTGCCGTTGCTCCAGCCGGTCCACCACGGCCTCCAGCAGCTCCGCCTCCCGGCCGCGGAAATCCAGCGCCCGCAGACCGGTGGCTTCGAGGAGACGGGCGACCTCGTCCGCGGCCCAGCTCGGCCCCAGGTAGACGTGCCGGAGGGGCTCGTAGGACGGCCGGCTCCCCGTCAGCTCACTGATCTCGGCATAGGCGAGGGCCGCGGCGCCGAGACAGCCCCCGGAGTCACCGGCCGCCGGCTGCACGAAGAGGCGCTCGAACGGCCCCTCCCGCAGGATGCGGCCGTTCGCCACCACGTTCAGCGCCACGCCGCCGGCCATGCAAAGGTGCCTGGACCCTGTCCGCTCGTGGAGATAGCGGGCTTTTTCGAGGAGGATCTCCTCCAGCGCCACCTGGAGGCTCCGCGCCACGTCCTGGTGGAACGGGGTGATCTCCGACTCGCGCATCCGGGGGGGCGCGCCGAAGAGGTCGCACAGCCGCTCCGAGTACATGCGGCGGCCACGCATGAAGTCGACGAAGTCGAAATAGGAGAGGTCCAGCCGGTACTGCCCGCCCGGCTCCGAGGCGACGAGCGCCCGCATCTGATCCAGGTAGCGTGGCCGGCCGTAGGGGGCGAGCCCCATCACCTTGTACTCGCCGTCGTTGACCTCGAAGCCCAGGTAGGAGGTGATCGTCGAGTAGAGGAGCCCGAGGGAGTGCGGGAACTCCACTTCTTCGAAGAGCTCGACCGCCGCCCCCTCACCCCGCCCGTACGTGGTGGTCGCCCACTCGCCGACGCCGTCGACCGTCAGCAGCGCCGCCTCGGGGAAACCGGAGAAGAAGAAGGCGCTGGCGGCGTGGGAGAGGTGGTGCCGGTAGATCCGTAGCGGGCCCTCCCAGCCGAGCCCCTCGCGGATCGCCCGCTCGGGTTGCCCGGGGTCCAGCCAGGGGAGGTCCGGGGGCAGCCCCTCCTCTCCTTCCCCTCCTTCCGGCATCGCCGCCCAGAGCTGGCGCGACAGCTTCTCGACCGGCGACTCATAGTAGGCCACCGCGTCCAGGTCGGTGATCCCGATCCCCCCCTGGCGCAGGCAGAAGCGGAACGCCGACGAGGGCAGCCGGGGGTCGTGCTTGACCCGGGAGAAGCGCTCCTCCTCGGCCGCGGCCACCAGATGCCCGTCCCGCAGCAGGCAGCAGGCCGACTCGTGGAAGAAGGCGGAGATCCCGAGGACGTTCACGGCCGGGGATTCTACAGAAAAAGGCCGCCGGCCCCGGGGACGGGCCGGCGGTGAAGCGGACGATGGCACACGGCCGGGACGGCCGTGTGGTGAGGCGTGCCATCGCCCGCCAAATTAGACGGACACCCGGCGCGCGCTCCCTTCCGCGCTTGGAGAGGGAATATAGCAGAAAATTCTAAATAACGGATGGATCAGAAGAGGTCGAAGACGAGGATGCGGCCTTCGAGAGGGCCGTTCATCACCGGGATGCGCCGCCGGGGACGGAGGCCGATGTGCTTGCCGCGGTCGGGGCCGCCGGCGAGGACCACGGCGGTCCACCCCTTGAACTGCTGCTTGAAGAGGTCGCCGAGCGCGCGCCAGGCGCCGGCGTCGGCGCCGATCCGTTCGCCATGGGGGGGATTGACCACGACGAGCCCGGGACCGGCCGGGGGGGCGAGCGCGAAGGCGTCGCCGCGGGTGAGGGTGGCGCGGCCGGCCAGCTCCGCCCGCTCCAGGTTGGTCCGGGCGGCGGCGAGGGCCTCGGCGCTGCGGTCGTTGCCCAGGAGATGGACGTCCGGTCCGGGCGTGGGGATCGTCTCGCGGCGGATGGCCTCGAAGGCGCGGGCGTCGAAGCCCGGGAGGCGCTGGAAGGCCCAGCTCCGGCGCAGGTGACCCGGAGCGCGGCCCAGGGCGATCCAGGCGGCCTCGATGAGCAGCGTGCCCGAGCCGCACATGGGATCGACGACCGGGCCCCGGCCGTCCCAGCCGGAAGCGAGCACGCAGGCGGCGGCGAGCTGCTCGCGCACCGGCGCCGCGGAGGTCACCGCGCGGTAGCCGCGCCGGTCCAGGGGCTCGCCGGAGGTGTCGAGGAGCAGCGTCGCCCGGTCCTGGTGGAGCCGCACCCGCAGGTGGAGGTCCGGGTCCTCGCGGCTCACGTCGGAGCGCCGGCCGTAGCGGTCGCGCTGGCCGTCCACCAGGCCGTCCTTGACGGAGAGCGCCGCCCAGCGCACGTCCCGGACCTCCGAGGCGGTCGAGGTGGCCTGGATCCGGAAGCTCCGGTCCGGGTGGAACAGGGCCCCCAGGTCGTTCTCGCCCCCCTGCGGCCCCTTCGGGCGCTTCCCCGTACGGCCTCCCACCAGGGCGCGGGCCCCCGCCGCCAGCTCGGCGCCGTCCCGCCCCGGCCAGGTCGCCAGCTCCACCAGCACACGGTTGGCGGTGCGCAGACGCCAGTTGGCGCGCCAGCAGTCCTGCCAGGTGCCGCTGAAGGCGACGGCGCCGCGCTGGCGCTCGGGATCGGAGACACCGAGCGACACCAGCTCGGCTTCGACGGTCTCCTCGAGGCCGAGGGCGCAGGTGGCGATGAGTCGGAGAGGCGCAGGCATGGATCAGTCCCCCTGCCCGGAGACGCGGGCGAGGAAGTCCTTCATCAGCCGCAGGAGCTCCTCCGGCCGCTCTTCCATGGGCAGATGGCCGGTCTCCTCCAAGGCGACGAACTCACCGCGGGGGAGGCGCGCCGCCGCGGCCCGCCCATCTCCCAC
>DASPJI010000348.1:0-3461 GCA_035628695.1 Thermoanaerobaculia bacterium
TTCCTCTATATAGATGTTGATACCGGCGCGCAGCTCTTCGAAGACTCTGGGCACGGCGGCGGGGAAGACACCCGCGGCGAGGCGGATCAGCCAGGCGTCCAGGCGGCCGGCCAGGTCCGCGGCGGTGTCAGGGTCTTGGGCCAGCTCCTGGAGCCGGGAGAGGTCCAGGCGGCTCAGGCGGGTGCCGGTGTGGCCAACGGCTAGGAAGCCCAGGCCGTTCCCATCCGGTTCGGCGCCGCAGAGGAGCTGGCCGGCCGGCACGGTGCAGAGGTGCGTCCGGGGGCCCGAGCCGTCCAGGGGCACGGCGAAGACTTCAACGGTCCCCTCTTCGACGAAGCAGACGGAATCCGCGGAGTCCAAGGATAGGGGAGCGTTGCCGGCGAGGGCGAGCGGCTCGGCTTCCCGGGCGAGCACGGTCGCCAGGTCGAGGAGGGGCGCTCGGACATCCCGCAGGGTCATCGCGTCCTCATTCCGTGCTGATGAGCCGGGAGTAGGAGCCTTCGACCCCCTTGAGCTCATCGTGGGTGCCGCGCTGGACCACCTTGCCCTTGTCGAGGACGATGATCTCGTCGGCGTCCCGGATGGTGCTCAGGCGGTGGGCGATGATCAGGCAGGTGCAGCCGCGGCGCCGGAGGTTCTCGTCGATGGCCGCCTCGGTCAACGGGTCGAGGGCGCTGGTCGCCTCGTCCAGCACCAGGAGGGTCGGCCGGCCCACCAGCGCACGGGCGATCTCCAGCCGCTGCCGTTGGCCGCCGCTCCAGTTGGCGCCCCCCTCCTCGACGGGGCTGTTATAGCCGCCGGGCCGCGCCGCGATCTCCTCGTGGATGCAGGCGTCCTTGGCCGCGGCCACCACCTCCGGCAGGGGGAGGGTCGAGTCCCACAGCGTCAGGTTCTCCCGCACCGTCCCCTCAAAGAGGAAGACGTTCTGGTCCACCACGGCCATGGAGTTGGCTACGACGGTCCCGGGCAGATCGGCGCGTGGCCGGCCATCCAGGAGGATCTCGCCGGACCAGGGGCGATAGAGGCCGGTCACCAGCTTGGCGAGCGTCGACTTGCCGCTCCCCGAGCCCCCCACCAGGGCGACCCGGGAGCCGGGCCTCAGCAGCAGGTCGAAGTCTTCGATGAGCGGCGGGTCGAGCCGGCTGTAGCCGAAGGAGACGCCGCGCAGCTCCAGGTGGCCGGTGAGCTTGACCGGCGCCTCGGCCAGCAGCCTGGGGTCCTCGCCCGCCTTGACGCTGTCGTCCAGCCGGTAGCGCAGGACGTCGTCCAGCCGGTTCATGTCCCCTTCGACCATCTGGAGGCGCCCGCCCAGGCTCACCAGACGGTTCACCGGCGTCACGAAGCTCACCATGAGGAGCTGGAAGGCGACGAGGCCGCCCAGGGTGAGGTCGCCGTTCATCACCCGCAGGCCGCCGATCCCCAGGATGAGGGCGGTGTTGACCGCGGTCAGCATCGGGGGCACGGCGTCGAGGAGCTGGGTGTAGCGCTCCAGCTCCTGCCGGCCGTTGACCACCTTGGCCTGATAGCCGGCCCAGCGGGTGAAGAGGTCCGACTCGCCCCCCGTTGCCTTCAACGTCTCGATGGTCTGGAGCCCACCGATGGCCGTGCCCACCAGCTTCCCCTGGTCCTGGACCAGCCGCCGGTTGCCGTCCACCCGTTTGCGGGAGACGAAGCGCAGGGCCACCACGTTGAGGGAGACGACGGCGATCCCCACCAGGGTCAGCACCGGATCGTACTGGACGAGGACCACGGCGAAGAAGGCGATCATCAGCGCGCCCAGCGCGTTGGTCGCCAGGTCCCGGGAGAGGAGCTGGGCCACGCGGTCGTTGATCGCCACCCGCGAGCTGATGTCGCCAGCGAAGCGTTGGCTGAAGAACTCCGCCGGCAGGCGCAGCACGTGCCAGAGGAAGCGGCTCGAGCCCGCCACCGCCATCCGGGTCTCCAGACGAAGGAGATAGGTCTGCTGCAGCCAGGTGAGGACGCCCGTCACCAGCGCCGCGGCCCCCATCCCCAGGAGGAGCGGCGGCAGCCAGTCGCGGCGCCCTTCGAGGAGGACACCGTCGACGAACACCTTGGAGAAGGAGGGGATCACCAGGCCGGGGATCACCAGCGCCAGGCCGGCGAGGATGACGAACGCCAGCGCCGCCGCCGCCCCGGTCAGGCGCCGCCGCAGCGCCGGGACCAGCCGCGGCGCCTCGCCGCTCTTCTCGAACGACGCGCCCGGCTTGAAGGTCAGCACCACGCCGGTGAAGGCCTGGTCCAGCTCCTCCTCGGTGACCACCCGCGGGCCCATGCCCGGGTCGTTGATCCGTACCTGCCCCTTGTGGAAGCCGTCCAGCACCACGAAGTGGTTGAAGTTCCAGTGCAGGATCATCGGCGGCCGGTGCTTGCGCAGGCTCTGCGGCTCCTGCTTGTATCCCTTGGCCTCAAGGCCGTACTGGCGGGCCGCCTTGACGATGTTCGAGGCCTTGCTGCCGTCTCGCGACACGCCGCAGGCGATGCGCAGCTCTTCGAGCGGCACCCAGCGGCCATGGTGGGCGAGAACGATGGCGAGCGCCGCGGCGCCGCACTCGACCGCCTCCATCTGAAGGACGGTGGGGCTGCGCACCGCCTCGGGAGGCGCGGCCTCCCCGGCACCCTCCTTCTTCTTCCACGAGAGGAGGCGCGACAGGCTCGGCATCAGAGCCCCAGCTTCTCCCGCAGGGTGGGCAGGACAAGGGCGGCCGGCCTCTCCCGGCGCACGATCACGCTGCCGGCGGCGAGGGTACCGCTGCTGATCCGCAGGTTGGGTCCGGTGGAGGAGGACCAACGGTAGCCAGTGGGGGTCTTCGTGTCCTGGTCCAGCGTGATGTTGACCTGGATGGGGGGGCCCTCGGCCATCAGCTTCTGGACCAGGGCCTCGTTGCCGAGCAGGCGCACCATGCCCCGCTGGCTGGCGGGGAACTCCCCGGCCGAGACCACCTTCCCCTGGATGAAGCCGTACTCCTCGCGCTTGACGGTGGACGGGGTGATCCGCGCCGGCATGCCGCGCTGCACCTTCTTGCCCGCCGAGGCAGGGACGAAGAGCACCGCCATCAGATCCTCCGCGGGAAACTCCAGGCTGAGGAGCGGGGTGCCAGGATTGACCACGTCGCCCCGATCCACCAGCAGCTCCACCACACGGCCGGCGCGCGGAGCGACGACGCGGGCGGACTCTTCCAGACGGGCCTGGCGCTCCCGCAGCTCCAGCTCCAGGTCGCGGATCTGCGCCTGCCGAACCTCGATCTGCTGGTCCACCTGCTGCTCAGCTTCCAGGCGCGACAGCTCCAGGCCGTTGAGCTCGAGCCGGGCTTGGGCGAGCTGGTCCTGGGCGCTGTTCAGGCGCTGCTCGGAGGTGACGAGGGTCTGCCGGGTGACGAGGCCGTCTTTGAGCAGCTCCTGCTCGGCCTGGAGCTGGTCCCGCGCCAGCTCCACGTCTCTCT
>DASPJI010000349.1:0-3283 GCA_035628695.1 Thermoanaerobaculia bacterium
GGGCGGTGCCCAGGATCCACGCGCTGGAGCGGGAGCACGGCAGCCTCATCCGGGGCGCCTTCGCTGCCGGCAGACAGCGCAAGGGGCCGGCGCCCCGGGGCGCCATGATCTCCTTCCGGCAGGGGCTCGAGGAGCTTCCCCGCCGGCTCGCGCGGGAGATCGGGGACGTGCGGACCGGCGTCGCCTGCGAGCGGCTGGTGCCCACCGCCTCGGGGCTCCGCGCCGAGACCTCCGCGGGCGCCTTCGAGGCGGCCCGCGCCGTCCTCGCCGTGCCGGCGGACGTGGCGGCGCGCCTCCTGGACGAAGCGACCGGGGGCCGGAGCCGGCCCCTGGCCGAAATCCTCTACGCGCCGGTGGCGGTGGTGTCCCTGGGCTATCGCCGCCAGGACGTAGCCCACCCGCTGGGCGGCTTCGGTTTCCTGGCGCCGCGCAAGGAGAGCCTGCGGGTGCTGGGCTGCCTCTTCCCCTCGGAGATCTTCGCCGGCCGGGCCCCCGAAGGGCACGTCGCCCTCTCCGCCTTCCTCGGCGGCCGCACCGCGCCCGAGATCGTGGGCTGGGACGAGGACCGGATCGCCGCCGTCGTGGACGAGGATCTCCGCCGCTCCCTGGGTGTCAGGGGGGAGCCGGTCTTCCGGCTCATCCGCCGCTGGCCGCGCGCCATCCCCCAGTACGAGCTGGGGCACGGCCGCTACCTCGATCTGGCCCGGGAGCTGGAGACCGCGCTCCCCGGCCTGCGCCTGGGAGGCAACTACCTGAGCGGCATCTCGGTCCCGGACTGCATCCAGAACGGGACCGCGTTGGCGGAGGAGCTGCTGAGGGGAGAGGGGCCGGGGTGGTAGCTCAGGAGCTCTTGGCCAGCAACTCGCGGATCGCGTACTCCAGAACCGGGAGATCTTTCTCTACAGTCTTCCAGACCACCAGGAGATTCACTCCGAAATAATCGTGCGTGAGCTTGTCTCGCATGCCCGAGATCTCGCGCCACGGGACATCGTTCGCTTGCGCTCTCAGGTCCAGGGGGATCTTCTTCGCGGCTTCGCCGACGATCTCGAGGGCGCGGATGACGGCGAACACCGTCTTGTCGTCCTCCGAGAACTCCTCCAAGGACATCCCCTCGACGAACTCTCCCGCCTTGGCTATAGCGTCCAGGATGTCTTCGAGGTAGTCCAGGTACGACCGTTCGCCCTTCAAACCGGGACCACCTCGCGCAGAATCCGCGCTCCGATGCGGGGCTTGAGTGCGTCCGCCATCACCAGGTCTACCTTCAGGCCCAGCAGATCGCTCAAGTAGTTCTCCAGGGCAAGGAAGCCAAAGAGGCTCGGCAGCTCCTCGAAGCTCACCAGGAGGTCGAGGTCACTCCCCGGCTTCTGTTGGCGATGGACATAAGACCCGAAGACCCCCAGCGATCTCACGCGAAACCGCTTCTCCAGCTCCGGCATGTGCTGCCGAAGCTTCACCAGATGCTGATCGAGGTCGCCTGCCTGTCGCATTTCAGGGATTCTAGCCGTGCCGCGTGCGCGATGCGCACCCTGCCCTACTCCTCCTCTTCCCTCTCCCGCTTCTGCTTCTCCAACTGCAAGGCCTCGGCGAAGGAATACTCGACGGCCTGCTCGAGCTTGGTGCCGCCGGCCCGCTCCAGGATCAGGGACAGGGCCTTGGGGGAGCTGACCAGGGCGGTGGCCATGTTCATGCGCATCACCAGCTCCTCGTCGTGCTCGCGGACGTGGCCGACGACCTCCCCCTTCTCATAGATCGGATAGCCGTACTCGCTGGTCTGCTCGGCGCCCAGGGTGAAGCGCGGCTCGCGCCGGCTCACCGGAACGAGGACGGTGTACAGCTCCGCCTCCCGCGGGTCGTCACAATAGGCCGCGACCTCGGCGCCACCGGCCAGCGTCTCGCCCGGCGGCACGATCGCCCAGCGGCCGTCGTCCGTCGGCTCGATGTCCCAGGGGACCAGCCAGTCCTCCACCTTCTCGGCCCTGAGGGCCTGGACCTTGGCCTCCCGCTCCCCCTCCTCGCCCAGGAACTGCTCGAAATCGGCGGCGAACGCGTTCTCCGGCGTCTCGGCACCCGCCTCTTTGGTGAAATCGGTCATCGACAAGTCTCCTCGCCTGCTCTGTTTCTGCCGAGGAGTCTAGAGAACATCAACGCGCGAAGTCAATGCCCGATCGCGGGAGGAGGAGATCTGTCGCCGGACGCCGGGACCCTGACGGCGCTCCCGCCAGACTGGCCCGGTGGAAGCCACCGGATATGATGCCCATGGACCGCGTCGTGGGAGAGCCATGGAAGCATCCGCGTTCAACGACCCCGCTCTGACCATCGCCATCGCCCTCGCCGCCGGGATGCTCGCCCAGGTGGCCGCCCGGCACCTGCGGATGCCGGGCATCGTGCTGCTCCTCGCCACCGGCGTGCTCCTCGGCCCCGACCTCCTGGGGGTGATCCGGCCCGGCACCCTGGGCACGTCGCTCCAGGACCTGGTCGGGTTCGCCGTCGCGGTGATCCTCTTCGAAGGGGGCATGAACCTCAACCTCGGGCGGCTCCGCCGCGAGGCCCGGAGCATCCGCCAGCTCGTCACCCTCGGCGCGCTGGTGACCGCGGCCGGCGGCGCGGTGGCGGCGCGGCTCCTGATGGGTTGGGAGTGGCCCACCGCGGTCCTCTTCGGGACGCTGGTGATGGTGACCGGGCCCACCGTGATCACACCGCTGCTGCGGCGCCTCAAGATCAAGACCCGCGTCGCCACGGTGCTCGAAGCCGAGGGGGTGCTGGCGGACGCCATCGGCGCCGTCGCGGCGGTGGTGGCGCTGGAGGTGGTCATCAGCCCCGCTGGGTCGCTGGCGCACGGCGCCTGGGACCTGGTGGCGCGCCTCGGCTTCGGCGCCCTCCTGGGGGTCCTCGGCGGGGTCGCGGCGGCGGCCCTCCTCCGCTTCGAGAAGGTGGTGCCCGAGGGGCTGGAGAGCGTGCTGACCCTGTCCATCGCGGTCGCCCTCTTCCAGGGGAGCAACGCCATCCTCGGCGAGACCGGGATCGTCGCCGTGGTCGTGGCCGGCATGGTGGTGGGCAACGCCCACTCCCACTTCCTGGCGGAGATGCGGGAGTTCAAGGAGCAGGTGAGCGTGATGCTCATCGGCCTTCTCTTCGTGCTCCTCGCCGCCGACGTCCGGGTGTCCCAGGTCGTCTCCCTGGGATGGGCGGGGGTGGCGACGGTCCTCGCCCTGATGCTCGTGGTCCGCCCGCTGAACATCCTGGTGGGCACCCTGGGGTCCGACCTGACGGCGCGCGAGCGGCT
>DASPJI010000350.1:0-28558 GCA_035628695.1 Thermoanaerobaculia bacterium
GCCGGACAGTCTCCGATCCGCGGCGCACGGCGGAGATGGCGCGCCGCCTCGCCGCCGCCTGGAGCACCTTCGTGCCGGGTGAGCTGGCGTCAGGGCTCGAGTCCCGGGAGAGCGGGGCGGGTGCCGGGGACACGAAGTCCGGAGAGACCCCGGGTCTGCCTTTCTGAAATCGGGGTGATAGACTGCAAAGCCGCCCTGGCCAGGGCTTTCCGGGTCCATAGCTCAGCGGTGAGAGCATCCGGCTCATAACCGGTTGGTCCCTGGTTCGAATCCAGGTGGACCCACTTCGGGCATGCCTGTACAAGATCTCTTCTGCCGCGGCTCGATCCCGGGGCCTCGTCCAGCAAGGAAGAGCGGGATCCGGCCCGCTCGTGCCTGCGAGGACGCCGCGGTGGAGTAACGGTTCCCGGGGAGGAGCGAGAAATCTCTCGATGAATCAACACTTAGAGGCCATCGTGGAGCTACAGAGCGCCATCGATCATCTGCGGGAGGCCGACAAGCGCCTGCATGGCATCCCCGACTGGATGCGCGAGCTGCATGAAGAGCACGCCGCCAGGAAGGCGGAGATCGACAAGCTGAACGAGACGGCGGAGGAGGCGACGCGGGAACGGCGCACGGCCGAGGCCGCGGTCGCCGACGCCCAGGAAAAGCTCAAGAAGTACCAGCAGCAGATCAACCGCGTCACCACCCAGCGCGAATACGGCGCCCTTCTCCAGGAGATCGACACGGTCAAGACGCAGATCACGGCGTCCGAGGAGCAGGCCCTGTCGGCGCTCGAGCGCAACGAGCAGGCGAAGCGGGACCTCGACGCCAAGATGGAGAGCTTCCGCGAGCTCGACGAGCGCTACGCCACCGAGCTGGCGCGCTGGGAGGCCGAGAAGCCCGGCGTCGCCGAGCAGGCCGACGGGCTGCGCGCCCGCATCAAGACGTTGCGCGAGTCGCTCCCCCGGCCGGTGGTGTCGCAGTTCGACCGCATCCTCGACCGTCACCCGGGGAACGCCCTGGCGCCGGTCCGCCCGATCGAGCGGCCCGGCCGCGCCATGCGCGAATGGCACTGCGTCGCCTGCAACTACCGGGTGCGGCCGCAGACCGTGGTGGAGATCCGCAACGGCGGCGCCCTGGTGCAGTGCGACTCCTGCAAGCGCATCCTCTATATAGAGCCCGAGGAGACCGAGGCGGCCTCCTGAGGCCGGCGCAGGGGCGAGGGGATGACCGAGGCCGACGCGCGGGGCGGGGTGGCGGAGCGCCTCGCCCGTATCCGTGAGCGCATCGACGCCGCCTGCCGCGCCGCCGGCCGGGCGGCGGACGGCGTGGTGCTGGTCGGGGTGAGCAAGACCCAGCCGGCGGAGGCGCTCGCCGAGGCCTGGCGGGCAGGGCTTCATGTGTTCGGCGAGAACCGCGTGCAGGAGGCCCTGTCCAAGAGCCGCGGCCTCGCCCCCCTTCTGGCCGCTTCGTCGGGAGACGGCGCGCGGAGTCCGGACTGGCACCTCATCGGCCCCCTCCAGTCCAACAAGGTCCGCGCCGCCCTCGGCCTCTTCTCCACGGTGCACTCGGTCGACCGGCCGGGCATCGCCGAGGCGCTGGACCGCGAAGCGGCCTCCCGCGGGCTGACCGTCACCGGCTTCCTCGAGGTCAACCTGGGCGGCGAGGAGTCCAAGCACGGTTTCCCGGCCGAGGGGTTCGCCGAGGCGGTGCGCCCCCTGGCCGATCTCCGGCACCTGCGGATCGCCGGCCTCATGGCGATCCCCCCCATGGGCGATGACCCCGAAGAGTCCCGTCCCTGGTTCCGCCGCCTGCGCGCGCTGCGGGACGGCCTGGCCGCCCGGCCGGAGTGGCACGGCTTCCCCGGCTGGCTCTCCATGGGCATGAGCGATGACTTCGAGGTGGCCATCCAGGAGGGCGCCACCCATGTGCGGGTGGGCACCGCCCTCTTCGGGCCGCGGCAGCCCCGTCCTTCCGGGCCTTCCAATGAATGAGCGGGATTCATGCTAAGATGGCTATCCATTTTCGGCACGAACTTCGCGACGAGGAACGCCCCGCAGGAGGCTGTTCGCCAGGAGGCTGCACCATGGCTCTGACCCCGCTCGAGATCCAGAAGATGCGGTTCACCCAGAAGATGAGGGGATACGACCCGGCCGAGGTGGAGAGCTTCCTCTCCCTCATGGCCGAGGAGCTGACGACCCGGCTTGCCCAGATCGAAAAGCTGGAGCGCGAGAACCGCTGGTTCCGCCAGCGCCTGGACGAGGCCGAGCAGCGGGAGCACCAGCTCCAGCAGACGCTGCTGCGGGCCCAGAAGGTCTCGGACGAGATCACCGGCAACGCCCGCCGTGAGGCCGAGCTGACGGTCAAGGAGGCCGAGCTGGCGGCCGACAAGATCGTGCAGCAGGCGCTCGAGCAGGCGGCCCGCATCGAGAGCAAGATCAACGAGCTGCGCATCCAGCGCCGCGAGGTGCATCTCAAGTTCAAGAACACCCTGGACCTCTTCCAGAGCATCCTCGAGGCCGATGTGGCCGAGGAGCGGGGTCCGGCGAACGTCGTGACCCTGTCGCGCAAGCGGCAGGCCTGAGATCCCCTGATAACATCTAGATGGTGGACATCCCTCCCGGCACATCGCGGCTCTTTCCGGATCACGATCCGGGTGACCTCGCCGGGGGGGATCCCTCGTTCGTAATCGCCCGCCTGCTGGAGGACGGCGACTCCGCCGACCTCGCCTGGCTCGTCCGCACCCTCCCCGAGACCGCCCTGGCCGCCTGGCTCGAGCGCCGCGGCGCCCGCGGCCTGTCGCTGCGCAGCCGGGCGTTCTGGGAGGTGGTGCTCGGTCGACCGGCGGGGCCGGCGGGTGGCTCGGCGCCGGAGGTGGAGGCTGTGAGGAGGGCGGTTTGGCCGCTCTGACCCCGCGACATCCCGGAGCGCTGTCCCCCCACGCCCAGGCCCTTCTCGGCCGGCTGGCGGAGCGCCCCTGGTCCGACGACTTCTATCTCGCCGGCTCGGCCGCGCTGGCGCTCTACACCGGCCACCGGCCGGTCCGCGACCTCGACCTGATGGCCGGGACCAACCGCCTCACCAGCCCCGAGCGCCGCGACCTGCTGGGCGACCTCCTGGCTTTGGAGCCCGCCACCGAGGTGGAGACGGCGCGCGACGGCTATCTCTATGTCCGCGTGGCCGGCGAGGCCATCCAGGGTACCGGCATCCGCTTCTTCTACTATCCTTACCCGCTGGCCGACCCGTTCCAGGAATTCGCCGGCTTCCCGGTGATCTCGGCGGTCGACCTCGGACTCATGAAGCTCGGAGCCATCATCAGCCGCGGCACCCGCCGCGACTTCGTCGACCTCTACATGCTCTGCCGCGAGCTGCCGCTCGCCGGGCTGCTGGAGCGGGCGGACGACAAGTTCGGCCACGTGCGGGATTTCCCTCTGCAGGCCTTGAAGGGGTTGGCCGACCTCTCCGTCGCGGCCGAGGACCCGATGCCCTGCCTGGCACTTCCCCTGGAGTGGGAGGAGGTGGAGTCCTGGGTGCTCGGGCAGGTGCGCGACCTGGGCCGCTCCCGCTTTGGAATGGAGGCCCTGCCATGAGCTCCGGCGTTCCCGTCCCCGATCTCCTGATCGAGAACCTCGCCGAGGTGGCGACCCCCGAAGGCTCGACGCCGCGCCGCGGTGCTGACCAGGGGCGGTTGCGGCGCCTGCGGGACGCGGAGGTGCTCTGCCGCGACGGCCGCATCGCCTTCGCCGGCCCGTCCGAGGAGCGCCGGCGCCTGTTCGGCGAGTTGGCGGACACGCCGCGCCTCGACGGCCGGCGCGGTACGCTGGTGCCGGGGTTCGTCGATCCTCACACCCACCTGCCCTGGGCGGGGAGCCGCGAGGAGGAGTTCGCCGCCCGGCTCGCCGGCAAGACCTACCAGGAGATCGCCGCCGCCGGCGGCGGCATCCTCTCGACGGTCGCCGCCACCCGCGGCGCCGGCGAGGAGGAGCTGGCCGCGGCCGTGCTCCGGCGCCTCGACCTGATGCTCGCCCACGGCACCACCACGGCCGAGGCGAAGAGCGGCTACGGCCTGTCGCTGGAGAGCGAGCTGCGGCAGCTCCAGGCGATCCGCCGCGCCGCCGCCGCGCATCCGGTGGAGCTGGTGCCGACCCTTCTCGCCGCGCACGAGGTGCCCCCCGAGTGGCGGCACGACCGCGGCGGCTACGTCGACCTGGTCTGCAACGAGATCGTGCCGGCGGCGGCGGAGCAGGGGCTCGCCCGCTTCTGCGACGTCTTCTGCGAGCGCGGCGTCTTCTCCGCCGAGGAGTCGCGCCGCGTCCTCGAGGCGGGCGCGCGCCACGGCCTCGCCCCCCGGCTGCACGCCGATGAGTTCGAGGACTCCGGCGGCGCCGAGCTGGCCGCCGAGCTAGGCGCGCTGTCGGCCGACCACCTGATGGCTGTCTCGCCCGCCGGCATCGACGCCCTGGCGCGCTCCGCCGTCACCGCCGTGCTCCTCCCGGGGACCAGCTTCTTCCTGATGAAGCACCGCTACGCGCCGGCGCGGCGGCTGGTGGAGGCGGGCGTGCCGGTGGCCCTGGCCACCGACTGCAATCCGGGCTCCTCCTACACCGAGTCCATGCCCATGATCCTGACCCTGGCGGTGTTCCAGCTCGGCCTCTCCATCGAGGAGAGCCTGACGGCCGCCACCCTCAATTCCGCCTGCTCCCTGGGGCTGGGCGCCGAGATCGGTTCCATCGAGGTGGGCAAGCGGGCCGATCTTCTCCTTCTCGATGCTCCCAACCTCCTCCATTTGGCCTACCATTACGGAGTCAACCCGGTCGCCGCCGTCGTCAAGGGGGGCCGGGTGGTGCGACGGGCCGTTTGACCGTAGAATAGGCGACCATCCTGATCACGAATCCGCTGGCGTCTGCCGGCAGGGGAATCAGCATGAATCGCAGGCATCAACTCTGGTGTGCCCCGTTCGCTGCCTTTCTGGCCGTAGCGGGCGTCCTCTCCGCCGCGGAGGAGACCCAGCGCCCCGAGCGGGAAGTGATCACCAAGTCCGGGCTCCGCTACGTCGACCTCAAGGTGGGGGAGGGGGAGGAGGCCAAGCCGGGGAAGGTGGTGGAGGTGCAGTACACCGGCTGGCTCCAGAACGGCGACGGCACTCCCTTCGAAACCAGCCGCGACTGTGACGAGCCGCTGACCTTCCGGGTCGGGGCCGGTGACGTCCTCAAGGGTTGGGACGAAGGGAT
This sequence comes from Thermoanaerobaculia bacterium, assembly GCA_035628695.1. Classification (GTDB taxonomy): domain Bacteria; phylum Acidobacteriota; class Thermoanaerobaculia; order Multivoradales; family UBA5704; genus DASPJI01. The sequence goes on from DASPJI010000350.1 coordinate 5,214, forward strand.
CCAGGGGATGAAGGTGGGGGGCAAGCGCAAGCTGGTCGTCCCGCCCGAACTGGGTTATGGCAGGCAGGGCGCGGGCAGTGTGGTTCCCCCCAACGCGACCCTGGTCTTCGAGTTCGAGCTGCTGGCCGTGCGGGGGGCGCCGGCGCCACAGGGAAAGGGACGATGATGAGCGACAACAACGAGGTCACCACGGGCTCCGGTCTCCGCTACACCGAACTGCAGACAGGCGAGGGGGATGAGGCCAAGGCGGGCAAGACCGTCGACGTCCACTACACCGGCTGGCTGGAGAACGGCACCAAGTTCGATTCCAGCCACGACCGCCGACAGCCGTTCAGCTTCCATCTGGGCGGTGGCCAGGTCATCCGCGGCTGGGACGAGGGCGTCGCCGGCATGAAAGTCGGCGGCAAACGCCGGCTGGTCATCCCCTCCGACCTCGGCTACGGCGCCCGCGGCGCCGGCGGCGTCATTCCCCCGAACGCCACCCTGATCTTCGAAGTCGAGCTGCTCAAGGTGCGGTAGCACCTCTTCTGGGGCCCGCAGGGGGAGGCGGTTCCTCCCCCCTCGCCGGGCTCCTGCTTCGTCCCGCCTCTATTCTCGCTGGCGAACAATTTCTATACAGTTTGGGGGCTACCCGAAGCCTGGGGGAGGTCGCGCATGTCCGAGCGTGTGGACGAGGTCGCCGAGCAGGGGACGGAGAGTCGAGGGCAGGTGGATTCACCCGGTCTCAGCCGCCGCAGGTTCCTTGGTCTGGGCGGAGCCGCCGCGGTCGCGGCGACATCGGGCCTGGCGGGCTTCGAAGCTCCGGCGCATGCCGTGGAGGCTCCGGACCTCGGCCTCGCGGCGGAGGCTGCCACCCTGACGCCCGCCGCCCGGGCGCGCCGGAACGCCTGCATGAAGATGCGCAAGGACATGGCCGAGGCGTGGTGGAAGAAGGGCATGCCCGACCATCCGGTCAACGGCGACGAGGACCGCTATCCGAACAAGATCGCGTCCTACTCGAAGAGCATGCCGCACAACGAATTCGGCGAGGTCGACCTCGACGCCTACGAGAGCCTGCTCAGGGCGGTCCGCTCCGGCAAGGCGGCGGACTACGACGCCATGATCCTCCATCCGGGCGCCCGCCGGCAGACCAGCCCGCAATGCGGCCTGGCGTTCGACATGGAGGGGGTCGACAGCCACGGGGTGGCAGTGCCGGCGCCGCCGCGGTTCGACAGCCGGGAGCAGGCGGCGGAGATCGTCGAGCACTACTGGATGTCGATGCTGCGCGACGTGAGCTTCCTCGACTACGGCGGCTCGCCGCTGGTGGAGGAGGCGCTCGCCGACCTGAACCGGTTCGGCGCCGACTACAAGGTCCCCAAGAGGAACGGCCGCGCCACGGCCCAGACGCTGTTCCGCGACATCGCGCCCGGCACCGCGGCCGGACCTTATATCTCGCAGTTCATGTGGCTCCCCACCCCGTTCGGCGTGGAGTACGTCGAACGCAAGATGTGGACCCTGAGCCCCGGCTCCGACCACATGCAGCGCTTCGATGAATGGCTGGCCGTGCAGAACGGCCTGGTGCCGGGGAAGGAATCCTTCCTGGGAGCCCGGCGATACATCATCAACGGCCGCGACCTCTCTGCCTGGGTCCACGTCGACGTCCTGTTCCAGGCCTACTTCAACGCCTGCCTGATCCTGATGACGCCGCCGGACGGCTCCGACGTGGGCGGCGGCCTCGGCTGTCCGTTCAATCCCGGCAACCCTTACCTGGGCAACGCGACGCAGGACGGCTTCTGCACCTTCGGCCCGCCGGCCGCCAAGTCCCTGCTCTGCGAGGTCGCCTCCCGTTGTCTCAAGGCCACCTGGCACAAGAAGTGGCAGGTCCACCGCCGTCTGCGGCCCGAGGCCTACGCCGGCCGCCTCCACGTCCACCTGAACGAATCGCCGGGCCGCTACGAAGGCGCCTTCCACCCCGACCTTTTCGGCGCCCGCGCCCTCGACAGGATCGAATCCTTCAACGGCGGCGGCCACCTGCTGCCGCAGGCCTTCCCCGAGGGATCGCCGACGCACCCCTCCTACACGGCCGGCCACGCCACGGTCGCCGGCGCCTGCGTCACCATCCTCAAGGCGCTCTTCGACACCGTGGGCCGGCTGATCGCGAGCCCGGTCGTCCCGAACGCCGACGGCTCGGCCCTGGTCCCGTACACCGGCCCGACCCTCACCGTCGAGGGCGAGCTCAACAAGCTGGCCTCCAACATCGCCTCCGGCCGCAACGTCGCGGGCGTCCACTGGCGCACGGACAGCCATGCCTCGCTCCGCATCGGTCAGGAGGTCGCCATCAGTCTCCTCGAGGAGCAGACGCTGATCCACAACGAGATGTCCCCGTCCTTCCACTTCCGGGGCTTCGACGGCGAGACGATCGTGGTGCGGGATGGCGGAGTGTTCGACAGCTAGGGGCAGCCGCCCCGGGGCTTGCCAACGAATTGCACTAGTCATATAACTAGTCTGCTTGAGGCCTGGAGGTGCCCATGAGTGCAGATCGATCCGCAAAGCGATGGCCGGTCCAGGATGCCAAGGCTCGCTTCAGTGAGTTCCTGGAGGCGAGCCTGAACGAGGGACCGCAGATCGTCACCAGGCGGGGTGTGGAGACCGCTGTTCTGGTCCCTTTCGAGGAGTGGCGCCGCCTCCAGAGCTCGGCACGGCCGACACTCAAGGAGTTGCTACTCGCCGAGGAGTCGCGTGCCGAGATCCCGGTGCCCTCGCGTCATCGGTGGCGCCGGCGTACGCCCGAAGCGCTCGAGTAGGTGCACATGTACCTCCTTGACACCAACGTGATCTCGGAGCTGAGGCGCCCCCGGCCTCACGGGGCTGTGGTCGCCTGGCTTGAAGGTGTGGCGGACCACGACCTACATCTGTCCGCCGTTACCCTGGGCGAGCTTCAGGCCGGCGTCGAGATCACCCGCGACCAGGATCCGGGGAAGGCTTCCCAGATCGAGGACTGGATCGACCAGGTTGCCCAGACCTGGAATGTCCTGCCTCTGGATGGGCGTACCTTCCGTGTCTGGGCGAAGCTGATGCACCGGCGCTCTGACGACCTGCTGGCAGACGCGCTCATCGCCGCTACGGCCATGGTCCATCATCTAGTCGTCGTCACTCGGAACGTCCGCGACTTCGCGCCGCTGGGGGTCGAGACTCTCGACCCGTTCAAGGCGGGGTGACCGGTCCGGCATCCGAAACGCTCTTCAAAATGCCGCTTGACTTACACAAGGCGTCCTCATAGAATTCCATCAAACCTCACGGCGCGATCCTCATCGCGTCCCCTGGAAAGGAGGATCTCCGGACCTGGAAGGACTTGAACCCGCGGTACCCGCTGGAGACGTCGTAGCCGTGCAGTCGCTGTACGCAGCTCGAAGCGGGGCCGGGTCGTCCGGCCCCTGACCTGCTGAGCGGCCCGGGAGCGAGGCGGAATCTCGCCCCCGGGCCTACTTCACAAGGGAGTTTTCATCCCATGCAAAGCGATGACGATCGTAACACCCCCCGTCTGCCCAACATCTTCCTCCGGGAGTTCCTGGACCTCCTCGGCCGCCGCAACGAGCCGCCCGCGGCGGCCGAGGCCGCCGTCGCCGGTCCCTGGCACATCGAGGAGGTCCACGCCACCTTCTACGCCGTCTACCGGTCCGGAGAGTCCGTCGCCCGGGGTCACCGTCCCCTGGCGATCCTCACCGACCCCAACCACGCCCTCCTGATCGCCGCCCTCCTCCCCGCCACCGGCCGGGACCCGCTCTACCGTCTCCACAAGGACCGCACCCCCTCCGGCTACGCCATAGAGGCCGCCGGAGGAGAGGTCATCGGCCCCTGGCCGTCTTCGACCACAAGCTCGTAGATGCCCTGCATGTCGTCGAGTGCCTGCTCCGGTCGCCGGCGGCGCTGGCGAACCTGTTCGAGGCGGCGGGCTCAGTGGGGCTGGAGCGGTCGGGGGCGGTGTTGGTGGGGCGGGTGAATCGGGAGTAGGTAAGTTGTAGGATTTGGCGGCCGGCGAGAGCCGGCCGCCGTACGCAAACCACAGTCGTCTTCTCTTCGAGATGGCACCTCACGGGCACGCCTCCAGGCGGGTTGAGATCCCGTTATCCCCGCGAGGGGATGCTAATAGGTATCAGTACCCACTTGATCCTGGGGACTGATCGCTGGGATTGGCTGAGCTTTCTCCGCGATCGTTCTGTAGCTTTTTGATCAGCAGCAGTGCCTCGCTGAAGCCGAGCTGACGATAGGCCTCAAAACGCCTCCATCCATACCATTGCTTGAACGTAGTTGTATGAGGGAAGCTGCTGCTGTTTGCCGCGAACGCCCGAACATAAGATGGGATCTCGTCTCCGCCGGGAAGAATAGCTGCCTTAACATAATAGACGTTCATCCTCTGCGTCTGAGGGCAAGAGCAGGAGATCGAGCCTTTCAGAACATAGTCGGGAGGATCCTGATTCATAAAGTCGTCAGGAAATGCCTTCTCCTCATCTGCAACTACGACGGGATCGAATTTCCATTCATATCCGGCGCACGTCATGGAGCAACCCTCCAGGCTGACCTTCTCCTGAGAGCTCCTCAGGCTGCCATAGGTGTAGTTGCTGTCGGCGCTGGCATCGAAGACCAGAATGGTGGGAGCGCGCCGCTTGACCAAAGCGACGATCCCAAGATTGTCGTAGTGACCACCGTCGGAGATCGATATGCTGTTGGATCTTACGGTAGGATAGAAGCGATCGATGATGACTTCCCGGATTACCCGGTCGTATGCCCACAGCCATCCCTGTGAGGCTGATTGACCGAAGTTCCGCGTATCATAATGGGCGTTCAGGTTGAAAAACCTGAGGATCGCCCCGATAGTATACCTCTTGCCGCCTCCTACGAAGTAGGGCGAGATTGCGGCCCCCGAAGCAGTCACCGCATTCGACAAAGGCAGGTCCGCTGTCGGCCTCAAGAATGGCAGAGGCCTTTCTTTGATCTTTACTCGTGCTGGGAACTTTCTGGACGGGAAGAAGTGGTCCTCATCAAAGTCCACGACCTTGACCGGCTTGTCGAAGGCTACAGTTGGTAGGTAGCCGATGCCGGGTGCGCCGCAATAGTCGCGAGTGAATTCGAACGGAGAGCTGTCGTAGTGAGGCCATCCTGAGGCACGGGCCGGCAGTCGATGCCTCTCTTTGCTGCCGTGATTTGCAAGCGCGGCATTGACAATCAGATAAGGAGCTCGGGAGCCAAGCGGGTTGATATTGTGCAGGAGCCTTTTTCCACTCCCAGGCACCGTCTCCTGATCCAGGAGGTAGGTTCTTTCAATTCGGCTTCTGTATGGATAGAAAGTATGGTGGCGATTGAACTTCCCGCTGACAGGGCGAAAGTGTAGGCCGACGTCAAAGAGCAGGTTCGGAACGAGGCTTGAGACCCAGCGGAATGCTAGGCGGGGCCAGCCGATCCCGGAGTTCTTGAGCAGAAAGGAGGTATTTCCCCGGAGGTGCGCGACAGGATCCGCTCCTTCGAGTCCCATTGGCCCATCCCCGGCGGGGTCCAGCAGAAGCTTGCGCGAGTTGGAGGAGGCGACCAGAAGACCCTCCTGATCAAGATGATTAACCTCTTTCCCGTTCCTCGGCGGCACAAGACTGCTGACGTACCATGCTCCTATGTAAGCGCCGCCTGACACCGCGCTCAGATAGTCCATCTCCCTGAGAAGGTTCTCGTGCTCCAAGGCTTGAAGCACTCCCAGGTTGAACGACGCGCTGCGGATCCCGCCACCGGAGAAGGCCAATGCGATCTGGGAGACAGAGCCGGGAACGTTAGCCACTTTGCGTCGTTCTTTGATGTACTCGCGCTCCAGACGATAGTAGTCATCCTGCCTGCCAGGATCTCTGCGATCCTGAATGGAGTAGACATTCTGAGCTTGAGGATCCAGAGTCGTGCAACCGGAAAGGGACAGCGCCAGCAAGAGAAGCAGAAGGGCTTTCGTGAGTGCCGGGCGTGAGGCTGGCATAACGCTCTCTCCTTGAATGAAGAGGTCAGTCTGCAGGGGTGACAGCCTGCCAGGCCATTCCCGTACTAGGCCATCTCTTCTCTTGCGCCCGGTGCGGCGGCGACTCTGGCTGCTCTCATCCGATTCGCTTTATTCAAAGCACATATAGGACTCTGGGGGTTCGGACGCCGTGATCGCGGATCGCAGGTTCCTGGTTGCTCTAAGTAGTTACTGAATCTAGTCCGGCTTGCAGGCAATGTCAACCGGCTCTCGAAGAGCGAACGAGGAAGAACGCAACGGGGCTCTGGTGCGAGGGCCTCGATGGGAAGAATGGCGACGCCGGGGGGAAGACTGTGTCCAGCCAAGCGAGGCGGAGGGATCGGGCCTCCGGCGGGATGAGGTGCAGGAGGATGAGGTGCCAGGCGCCTGTTCTCCTCTTTCTCTCCTCTCCTGCCTGTCGTGGCGGGCCACCGGCGGAGCGTTCCGCGATGACTTCCCTTGGAGCCTGTCACCGGCGTCGATGGGCAATCGGCGCCATGGTGCGGTACTCTTGAGGGGAGGCGCCTCCGATGACGCGAGCCATCATCTCTCCTGCCGACCTTTCCCAGAGGACCCAAGAGATCCTGGAGCGGGTGCGCGAGGGAGAGCTTGCGATCGTCTCCAGCGAGGGTGAAGAGCGGATTGTCCTCCTGGACGCCCTCGACTACCGGCTTCTGCGAGCCCTGGCCCTCTCCGCGACCGGCACGGGCGCCGATGGCCCCGGAGAGCTTCTCGATGCGCGCTCTCTCCGTGACTACCTCGATGAGAAGATCAACCTCGGGAAGGCGGCCGAGTTGCTCCATCTTTCTCGCTTCGAGCTCGAGGAGAGCTTCCAGCGTCTTGGGCTTCCCCTTCAGCGCGGGCCTCGCTCCATTGAGGACGCACAAGCCGAGATCTCCGCCGCACGCCGGCATGCCTGAATCCTTCGTCCGCTCCAATGCCGGCCCTCGCTGACACGACGGTCCTGAACAACTTTGCCCAGATTCGGAGGTCCGACCTCCTGCGATCGGCCTATCCAGACCTCGCTGCTCCGATCCCGGTGTGGAAAGAGCTGGAGGTGGGCGTCCGCCGGAGGTTGGTTCCCGCCTGCGACTGGTCCTGGTTGAGCATCCTCGTCCTGACGGAGCGGGAGCAGGCTCGCGCCGAGGAAATCGGTCGCCAGTTGGGTGCCGGCGAAGCCGCTTGCATCGCGGTCGCCGCCTCTCGGGGATGGCTCCTGCTTTCAGATGACTGGGGAGCCAGAGAGCTCGCCCGTTCTCTGGGCCTCGAGGTCTCGGGGTCCCTCGGAGTCCTCGACCGCCTGATCGCGAAGCAAGTCCTGACTCTCGAAGAGGCGGATGCTCATCTGGCAGGGATGGTGCGGCGCGGTTTCCGGAGCCCATTCAGATCGCTACGCGAGATGTCTCGCTGAGGGTGACACCCGACATCGACGAGCGGGTGGTGAAGGACGGCGGGGATTGATCTGAGGATCGAGGCACACGTGTAACCAACCCGGCGAGGCGGAGGGGACCTCCGCCTCCCGGCTGTCCTCCTGTCGGACGGAGGAATCCTCCGGGGCGCGGCCTTGGACCCGGCGGCGCCTCATCACCATTCAGTTGTCAATGAACCCTGGACTCCTCATGGGCCGCCGGCCCTTCGGGGCCAACGACAGGCCCTGAGGGGCGATCCACTCGCCCTGTGGGGCCGGCCTTCGGCCCCAAGTCCAATCCCGCCGGACCCGCGGGGCCGGCCGGCTGCCCCGAAGGGCATCCCGCTCGCCCCTTGGGGCCAACCTTTCGCCCGATGGGGCAGCGGGCTTGCCCCGCGGGTCCTCCAACTAGCCCGGGGGGCCGATGATGGGCCCTCCAGGGCCTCCTGCCCGCCCCTCGGGGCCTACTACGACTGCAGCGAGCAGGCCCACAACGACTCGACCGACTGAAAACGATATTCCCGCCAGATCCGTGGGTTGACACACGGCTCCGGTGAATCTAGAGTGTGCCACACAGACCGACTACGGTCCACGAGGCCGCCGCGGTCCTGCTCTTTGACAATCGATGTACACGGTTCGAGCGCGGCGCCTCGGCGGAGCGCCGCGTTCGGACGTTTTTTTCAGGAGGCCTCCGCCGGCCGGCGCTTCCTCTTGTGGCCTCCTTCGTTAGGATGTAGGCACAAGGTGGAGGCGAGATGAGCCAGCACACGGTGGGTATTCGGCAATTGAAGGAGCAGCTCAGTCACTATGTGGAGCAGGTGAAGACTGGAGACACGGTGCTGATCACCGAGAAGGGAAAGCCCGTTGGCCGGATTGTCCCTGTAGCGCCGTCTATCCGGGAGCGTCTGGAGCAACTCGCGGAAGCGAACCTCCCTGCCTGGAGCGGCAAGAAACTCGGTCCTCAGGCGCCTGTGGTGCCTAGCGGGGGGGCAAAGACTGTCGCAGATCTGCTCCTCGAAGACCGGGAATGATTCTCTATCTGGATGCGAGCGCTTGGTCAAGCGCGATGTCTACGAGCGAGGCACTGACGAGATCCTACGGGTGATCAGCGAAACGGCTGCCCGCTTGCCCGAATGACCTGCCAAACCTCCTCGATTCCTGGAAGCCGGTCGGGTAGCGCCGGACGTTTCCTTCCGGAGGCCTCCGCCGGCCGGCGCGCCGAGCCTTCATTTAAGCACTTACATAAGTAGGGGATGACTTGAGGCCGCGGGAGCCATCCTCCTCTCATCCGGCCACATCCAACGGTGTAGGTGCTTGCGGCTCGATGACCTTTGGATAAGGAGGCGTACGTGAGACTCAGAACGATGTCCTTCCTGCTCATGCTGTCACTCCTGCTCGGCTTCTCCCCGGTGTCCGCAGACCCCGTCATCTACCGCGGCATCGACGTCTTCGCCACCGCGGCGAACGGCAAGACGTTCTATGACTTCGCCCAACGCCCGATCCCTGCCGGCTTCTTCTGCAAGGGCTCCAAGCCTTTCGCCGGTCGGGTGGCATTCAAGGGCCTGCCGCTCGCGACTGAGGTTCCGGGGCAGCTCTGGGGTGCCGACACGGTGGTGGAGCGGCTCGACGATGCCGTCTTCGACGAGAAGGGGGTCGCAACGACCCGCCTCCAGTTTCGGGCTCTGTCGCTGGTCAGCATCGCCCCGATCAAAACCGGTTGCGGCGCCTTCGACGTCTATCTCTCCCTCGGCGGCAAGCAGCGGGTGACGACCATGAGCATCCACCGCACCCAGGAGCGCGGCGGGGAGTTCGTCGGCCCTCTTGCCGTCGATGTGCGGATGAGGTTCGTCCCGGTGAAGCCGGCGCGTGGCAAGGGCAGCCCGCGGAAGCTCGAGCTACCCGGGAGCATCACCTTCCCCGGCGCGCCGATGCCGTGGAGCCTCTCGTCCAGCCCGCTGGCGAAGCGGATCGACCTCGTGGTCGTCGACACCGATGGGGATCAGGCTCCGGATAGCCTGCTTCCCGGGACCTCGAACTTCGCGCCGGGTCAGTCGCCGGACAGCACCTGGTCGAACAAGGGCCTCTGCAGCTGCTGTCCGGGAGAGCAGTGCCACGCTGATGACGGCGAGATGCATTGCTTCACGGTGACCATGTGCCCGAATACGCATTCTTGTTGCTGAAGGCGGGCAGCGATCCCCCCTCTCCGGGCAGGAGAGGGGGAACGTGACAGCTACTTGCGGTCGGCCTGGTAGATGGGACGGATGTCCACCGGGACGTCCGAGAGCTTGGCGATGGCGTTGCGGAGGTTGTCGCCGGCTTTGCCGTAGGTGTCGAGGAACTTCTTGGTCCCCGCGTAGTCGCCGCGGGCCTGGAGCATCAGCATCTCGGCGAGCAGCTCGCGCAGAGCGCCGGGGAACTTCGCCGAGACGGCGCGGAAGCGGCCCTCCTGGTCCACCTCCAGGGCGCCCTTGGCGATCAGGTAGTTGAACTGCGCCACCACGCCCTGGCCGTGCGCCTCGTCGACGCCGAAGCGGGCCGAACGGAAGAGGCCGGCGACGTAGGTGGGCTCGAGCGACTTCCGGAGCTCGGCCGGCATCTCCTTGCGGTCGATCAGGGCGAGGATGTTGTACATCCCCATCACGTCCGCCTTGGCCTCCTCGAGCGTCGCGTACAGCTCCTTGAGCTCCAGCCGCGCCTCGGTCTTGCGGCCGTTCACGGTGATGCTGCCCGGTCCCAGGCCGTGCGACAGCTCGTGGTGCAGCACCTCGTCGAAGTAGGCCTCGAAGGTGAGGTCGGCGACCTGGTCCTTGGCGATCACGCGCTCGGCGATCGGCACCAGGATCTTGTCGTACTTGGCGCGCATGGTGTTGCGCAGCAGAACCTTCTTCGAGCCCTTCGCCTCCCGTACCCGCTCGTCGTTCGGCAGGTTGAAGGCGATGGTCTGCACGCCGGCCCGCGTGTCGCCGGCGGTGAAGACGGTGTCCACGACGCGGATCGGGCTCTCGGTGCCGCGGTTCTTGTTCTTGTGCTCGTCGGGGATCGGCAGGTTGCCCTCCAGCCAGGGGAGGCGCTCCTTGTAGCGCGCCAGCGCCGCCGACTCCTTCGGCAGGTTCACCGTCACGAAGGATTCGAACGCCGCCTTGTAGCCGAACAGGCCGTCCTCGTAGGTCTCGTAGGGGCCGATGGTCACCTCGACCGGCGCGTCCAGGTCCATCCACGCGACGTCACTCTCATAGTAGTCGTCGGAGAGGAAGGCGTCGGCGCGGGTGGTCAGGTAGCGCTTGAGCGAGGCGTTGTCGGTGATCCCGGCCGCCTGGCGCAGCAGCTTCGCGGCCGGCTCGAGCCAGGCCTTGTACTCCTGCGAGTAGGGCACGGCCGTCAATTCCTTGTCAGGGCCGCGGCGGATGACGGTGAAGTTCGAGGTGAAGCGCTCCTTGTCGCCGGGATTCTTGGCGATCCAGGCCTCGAACTCTTCCTTGGTCATGTCCTCGGGGTAGTAGCCGGCGCCCTCGGGGTGCTTGAGGTCGCCGATGAACGGCTCCGACTCCGCCAGCCGGTCCCACGGCCCGAAGTTGATGCGGAAGTACTCGCGGGCGGCTTCGGCGTTCTCCCCCTGCCAGCCGGCGATCTCGCGCTGCATCTCGGGGTTCCCCGCCCAGGCCTGGCGCAGGAAGATGTCGTCCATGTAGTGCGAGGCCTGGATCAGCAGGTCGAGCACCTGGCGGTCGGAGGCCGACAGGGCGGAGAGGTCCGCCTGGAGCGGGATGGGGGCGAACTTCGCCACCCGGGATGCGATATCAGGCACGATCTTTCCCTCCGCCCCTGCGGGAGCCGTGGAGCCGGAGCCCGCCGAGGCGGCCTCGCCATTGGCGGGCGCGCCCGCCGACGCATCCTCCCCGCCGGTGCACGCCAGCGTGGCGAGGCTCCCGAGACAGAGGATGCAGAGGATCATCAGACGCATCGGTTCTCCTTTCGTTCACGTCCATCGCGCGTATCGTGGCACACCGATCGCATGGCTCCAAACCGGAGGCTCCGATGGACGGAGCCCGGCTTCGAGGTGGGGAAGCACATGGCCGACCGAGTCAAACCGTATCGTGCCAGCGTCAAGTACTGGCTGCTGAGCACGGACCCCGAGGATTACAGCTACGACGATCTGGACGCCGACGGCAGCACCGTCTGGGACGGCATCACCGATTACGTCGACCTCAAGAACCTGCGCGACATGGACAAGGGCGACCTGGCGCTGATCTTCGAGACCGGCGCCGAGCCGGCCGTCGTGGGCCTCGCCACCATCGCCTCGGACCCGTACCCCGATCCCGAGCAGGGGGACGCCACCGTCTATGTGGTGGACGTGGAGCCCGAGCAGTGGTTCGAGGAGCCGGTGCGCCTGGCCGACTTCCAGGACGATCCGGCGTTCCAGGAGCTCGATTTCCTCAACGCGCCGGAGCGCGGAGTGGTCTCCGTCCCCGAGCCGCTGTGGAACCGGATCCTCGAGATGGGCCGCGTGCCGGCGGAGGAGCGGGTGTGAGACGGGCGGCCACGGCGGTGGTCCTGGCAGTCCTGGCGGCCGGTGCCGCCGTCGGGCCGGCCGCCGCCCAGGACATCGCCTTCAACCGCTGGGGCGTCCGCGCCGGCGCTTCGGACGATCCCGACCAGGTCGTGGTCGGGGCCCAGGCCGACTTCGGCACGTTCGTGCGCAACGTGCGCTTCCAGCCGCACGCCGACCTGGGGCTGGGCGACGACGTGACGATCTTCTCGCTGACGGCGCCGGCGCACTACCTGCTGCCGGTCGAGGGGGGCTTCACCCTCTACGGCGGCGGCGGGCTCACCCTCGCCTGGATCGACAGCGACCGCCCCGAGGACCGGGACGACTCGGATTTCGAGATCACCCCCATGGTGGCCGGCGGCGCCGAGTGGCCGGCCGGTCCCGGCCTGCTCTCCGTGGAGCTGAACCTGAGCGGCGGCGACCTGCCCGGGGTGAAGCTGGTGGCGGGCTGGATGTTCTAGCGGCTCTAATGGTCCGGCGCGTCCTGCCGGGCGGTCAGGATGGCGAGCTCCAGGTACTCCTCTCCTTCCAGCAGGTAGGTGCGGTGCGGCTCCACCGCGAAGGTGACGACCACCTCCAGGGTCTCCTCCCCGTCTTCCTGCCGGATCAGCTCCGCCAGCCGGGGATCGAGCTGGTCGAGCTGGTAGATCCAGGACTCGACGGCAATGCCGCGGGCCTCGACGGAGGGACGGGTGCCGGGCCTGCCCGGGTCCCAGGCGGGGACCTGCTTCTGGCTGTAGCGCAGCACCGGCGGCGAGCCCAGCAGGATGAAGGCGCGCCCCTTGTCGGTCATGCTCCCCCGCGTCCCGTCCTCTGAATAGAGCTTGTCGGCGGCCTCGACCCGCTCGTAGAAGGTACGGGCGTACTCGTTGGCGGGGGTCGCCGGGTCGGGGTCCCGGCGGTCCCAGAACGTCTCGGTGAATAGCGCCGCGTCGCGGGTCGAGGTCAGTTGCCGGGCCTGCCGCTGCTCCTCGGGGAGCATGAGCCAGCGCGTGGGGCCGTCCAGCAGGCCGCCGATCCCCGGCGCCTGCGCCGGGCCGGAGGACTGGCAGCTCAGGGCGAGCCCCGGGAGGAGCAGGGACAGGAGCGCCGCCGGGAGCCGTCCTGCCATGCTGGAGCGCTGGGCCATGGGCGCCATTCGCCGTCAGTGTACGCCCTGGTCCCCACCCGGCTCCGGCGCCTCGTGGATCGGGCCGAAGGTCTGCTCGTAGCGCTCCAGGTTCATGCTGAGCGCCCGGATGATCCTCTTCATGTGGCCGGGGCTGGTGATGATGCGCGCGGTGACCACCCCCTGGGGAGGCATCAGGTTGATGAAGTCGAGGATGAACTCCTCGCGGGTATGCGCGATGCGCAGCAGGTTCGAGTAACGGCCCTTCAGCTCGTCGTCATCGATCTTGACGTTGAGTCCCTCGCCGGGCTCGGCCATGCATGACCTCCTTGGAGAGTGCCCGTTGAATGTTCCGGATGCCCTGATGCTATCCCATCACGGGGCATCCGGCATCCGCAGGTAGACCGCGAGGTCGGCGACGTTGGTGCCGGTGGGGCCGGTCTCGAGCAGCGACCCGGGCACGGCGGACAGCGCGCCGTAGGAGTCGTGGCGCTCCAGGGCGGCCCGCGGATCCTTCCCCGCCCGCCGCACCGCCTCCCAGGTGCCGCCGTCCACCACCGCGCCGGCCCAGCGGGTGGGGCCGTCCTCGCCGTCGGTGGCCAGGGCGAGGACCACCTCCCGCGCTCCGGCTTCGGGAGGCGCCGCCGCCAGCTCCCGCGCCGCCGCGAGGGCCAGCTCACCGTTGCGGCCGCCGCGCCCGGTCCCTCCGGTCAGCGTGACGGTGGTCTCGCCGCCCAGGACCAGGGCCACGCCGTTCTCCCCGTGACCCAGGGCGCGCCCCCGTGCCACCAGCACGCGGGCGGTGCGCGCCGCCTCCCCCTCCAGCGGGCCGTCCACCGCCGTGAAGCCGTTGCGCCGCGCCTCGGCCAGGACGGCGGCGACAGCGGTGCCGTTGCCCCCCACCACGACGGTCTCCACCCGCACCAGCGCCGGGTCACCCGGCTTGACCGTCTCGGGGACCACCCCCCTGGCCCCCGCCTCCAGGTGGCGGCGGACCGCTTCCGGCAGGCCGACTCCTTCGACAGCGGCGAGGGCTTCGGCGAAGGTGGTGGGATCGGCGGCGAACGGGCCGGAGGCGAGGGTCGACGGGTCGTCCCCGGGGACGTCCGAGAGGAGCAGGGCGAGCACGCGGCCGGCGGAGGCGGTCCGTAGCGCCCCTCCCCCCTTGAAGGAGGAGAGGTGCTTGCGCACGGCGTTGACCGCCTGGATGGGTAGCCCGGAGGCGAGGAGGGCGCGCTGGGTGGCGGCGAGGTCCTCCAGGGTGATACCGGGGGCCGGCACCTCGACGCAGGCCGAGGCGCCGCCCGACAGCAGGGCGAGCAGGGCCTGGTCCGGAGCGAGCTGGCCGAGCCAGCGGACCGCGCGGTCGCCGGCCGCGAGGCTCTGGCGGTCGGGGAGGGGGTGGCCGCCGGCGAGCTGCTCCCAGCCGGGATCGAGGAGGGCGGGGCTGGAGTGGGGGCGGATCAGCAGGCGGCGCGCCGGGCTGGAGAGGACGCCGCGGGTGCCGCGCGCCAGGCCGGCGGCGGCCTTGCCGAGGGCCAGGATGGCGCCGAACCGCGCGCCGGACATCTGTCCGAGGCGCCGGGTCAGCTCTTCCCGCACCAGCTTTTCGGGATCGGCGGCCGCCACCGCCACGGCCGCCAGCCTGCGCGCGAAGTCCTGGATCTCCAAGTCCTCTCCCTCCCTCTACTCCTCCTCCCAGCGGACTCCGCCCGAGAACTCCCAGCGGTGCTCCGGGAAGTAGACCCCGACGCCGCGCTGTGGCGAGCTCACTGTGAAGGCGAGCGCCTTCCGTTGATAGTCGTACGGCGCGCCGTCGCGCGCGTGGACGGCCACGTCGACCAGATAGTCGCCGGGGGCGAAGCGCAGCGCCGGGCAGGTCAGCCGCACCGTCGTCTCGCCGGCCAGCTCGCCCGGCACGAAGCCGGCGAGGTCGGTGTTGGTCCCCCAGCACTCGAAGCCGCGCGGGGTGGAGACGGCGACGCCGAAGACGAAGTCGCAGAGCGGCCGGTCGGCCCGGGCGCGGATCTCGAACACCGCCTCCTCGCCGGTCTCCAGGTGGTAGCGCTCGGTGCCGCCCACGAGCAGCCGGACGCCGGTGATCTCGGCGTCCCGCGACCCCCAGCGCAGCGGCTCGGCCTCCCCCTGGGCCGCGGCGCCGGACCCGCTGGCCCCTCCAGCCGGTGGCTCCGCGGCGGGCGGCTGCTCGGCGGCGGCTTCGTCGCGCTGCTGCTTGGCGGCGCGGTTCGCCTCCCCCTCGCCCTCGGCGACCGCCTGACGGTAGGCGTCGATGACCCGGCGCGGCGTCCCCACCAGGCGCTGCACGCCGTTGTCGAGCCAGAGCACCCGGTCGCAGACGTTTTCCACCAGGTCCAGCGAGTGGCTCACCAGGAGCAGGGTCTTGCCGGCGGCGAGGAACTCCTCGATGCGCCGGATGCAGCGGTGGGCGAAGGCCTCGTCGCCGACCGCCAGCACCTCGTCGACCAGCAGCACCTCGGGGTCGGTGTGGACGGCGACCGCGAACCCGAGGCGGACGTACATGCCCGAGGAGTAGTTCTTGACCGGCTCCTCCATGAAGTCGCCGAGGCCGGAGAACTCGACGATCTCGTCGTAGCGGCTTTCGATCAGCTTCCTCGACAGGCCGAGGACGGCGCCGTTGATGAAGACGTTCTCGCGCCCGGAGATCTCGGGGTGAAAGCCGGCGCCGAGCTCGATCAGCGCCGCCACCCGGCCGCGCACGGTGATCCGCCCGGTGGTGGGCTTGAGCATGCCGGCGACCAGCTTGAGCAGCGTCGACTTGCCGGAGCCGTTGCCGCCGATGACGCCGAACGCCTCGCCCGGAGCGACGGTGAAGTCGACCCCTTCGAGGGCGGCGATGGCCTCCTCGCGCTTGAGGTCGCGGGTGAGGCTGCCGCCGACCAGGGCGCTCTTGAGCGTCCGCAGCCGGTCGCCGGGCATGGTGCGGCGATAGAGCTTGCTCAGCCCCTCGACACGGATCGCCTCGTCGGCCCCGAGGGGGGCTGCCGGGGTTGCCGGAGAAAGGGAAGCTTCGGGCTCGCTCATGCCGCCTCCACCAGCGTCTCCCGCAGGCGCTCGAAGAGCCCCGCGCCCACCACCCAGGCGAGCAGGCTGACCAGCGCCATCTGGATCCAGAGGTCGGGCTCCGGCGCCCGTCCCCGGAAGAGGACCTCCTGGTAGGCCAGGGTGAACGGGGTGAACGGGTTGAGCCGCACGATCCACCAGATGAGGGGAAAGGCGCGCACCGAGTCCAGCGGGTAGAGGATCGGGGTGAGGAAGAACATCAGGGTGAGCAGGTTCTGGAGGATGTCCCGCACGTCCTTGAAGTGGACGGTGAGCGCCGCGGCGCCGAGGGCGATCCCCGCCACCATCGGCAGGTGGAGGAGGAGGATGGCCGGCAGCAGCACCGCGCCGGAGCCGCCCACCGGGTACTGCAGCAGCCAGCCGGCGAACAGGGCGACCGCCACGATCGGCAGGGCGAATAGCAGGTGCACGAAGTTGGAGAGCACGGTCACCATCGGCAGCAGCTCGGCCGGGAAGACCGCCTTGCGGATCAGCCCCGAGTTGGCGATCAGCGACATGGAGCCTTCGAGGGTCGAGGTGGAGAGCCAGATCCAGGGGAAGAGGCCGCAGACCACGAACAGCGCGTACGGCTCGATCCCCGGCACCCGCGACTGGAAAACGACGCTGAAGACGAAGGTGTAGACCGCCAGCAGCAGCAGCGGGTTGGCCAGCGACCAGAGGAACCCCAGCACCGACCCCCGGTAGCGCGCCTTGAGCTCGCGGGAGGTCAGCGTCGCCAGCAGGCCACGGAAGCGGACGATCTGGCTGGCGACCCGGAACATGATGGTCTTTTCGAGGGATGCCTTGGACGGGACGTGGCTGTTCTAACCCACCCCCGGGTGGGTGTCAAGGCGACCGGGGGTGGGAGAGGGCTGCTAGACTCCGCCCGCAATGCCCGAGTGGAGCCCGGTGGACCTGCTGCCCGGCCTCTGGGCCGGCGCTCTGCTCCTTGTCCTCGCCGCCGCGCTGCGGCGCTGGTATGACCCGGTGCCGGCGCCGGTCCTCGCCGCCTTCGGCGCCGCCGTGGCCCTGCTGTTCGGCGGCGTCCTGTTCGGCGGCGGCATCCTCCTCCCCCTGGACAACCTGCGGGGGCATGTGCCGTTCCAGGGGCTGGCGCCGGCCGAGCCGCACGGCAATATCCTCCAGGGGGACCTGATCGAGCTGGTCGCGCCGTCCCAGGCGGCGGTGGGGGAGGCGCTGGGGGAGAGGCGCTGGCCGCTCTGGAACCCGCGGGTGGGCGCCGGCATGGCGCTGATCTCCGATCCCCAGGCGCAGCCGTTCCAGCCGCTGGTGCTCCTCGCCGCTCCCATGCCGCTGGAGCGGGCGCCGGGGGTGACCGCCGCGCTGCGGGTCCTCGTGGCCCTGACCTTCTCCTTCTTGTGGATGCGCCGCCAGGGGCTGGGGGCGGTCCCCGCCCTCGCCGGCGCCTTCGCCTATGGCCTCGGCGGCTTCCTCCTGCTCTGGGTGGGATGGCCCCTCGCCAACTCGGCGGCTCTCCTCCCCCTGGTTCTCTACGCTCTCACCCTGTGCGGCCAGCGGGGGCTGCGCCGCGACGCCGCCCTCCTCGCCGGCGGTCTCCTCGCCCTGCTGCTGGCCGGCCATCCCGAGACCATCCTCTTCGGACTGGCGCTCGCCGCCGTCTTCCTCCTGGACCAGGTCCGCCGGCGCCCGCCGGGGACGCGCCGGCCTCTCCTCCGTACCGCCGCCCTGGCCGCCGTGGCCGCGGCGCTGGCCGCGGCGCCGGTGCTGCTCCCCGTGGCCCACGATGTCCCCCGTTCCATGCGGGCGGCCCGGGTGAGCGATCCGGCCGTCCATTCATCGCCCGCCGGCGGCCTTGCCCCCCGCTGGCTGCCGATCGCGGCGCCCAACGCCTACGGCAACAGCCGCTTCATCCACTACTGGGGGCTCTCCAACACCAACGAGGACGCCGCCGGCTTCATCGGGACCGCCGCTCTCCTCGCCGCGCTCCTGTCCCTGGGAGCCCGGCGGCGCTTCCCGCAGGAGGGCACGGCCCTGGGGATCGCGGGCCTCTGCCTCGTGGGGCTCGCCCTGCCTGCCTTCGTCCCCCTGCCGGACTCCCTGGCGAGCCGGCGGGTTCTCCTGCCGTTCGTGCTCTGCCTCGCCTACCTCGCCGCCTGCGCGCTGGAGCGCTTCCGTCAGGGCGAGGTCCGGCGGCGCGCGGTGCTGGCCGCGGCGGCGGTGCTGGCCGGGGTCGTCGTCTGGGGGTACGTGACCCATCCGGACCCCTCCGATCCGGAGCGGCTGGCGGTCTTCAGGTACGGATGGCTCCTCTGGCAGATGCGGTTCCTGGTGCTGGGCGCGCTGCTCCTCGCCCTGCCCGGCCGGGGAGAGGGGAACCGCTGGGTCCGGACGGCGGCGGCCGGGGGGCTCGCGCTGCTGGTGGCGGTGGAGCTGGTCCTGATCCACCGGCCGGCCAATCCGCCCATGCCGCGCCGGCTCGCCCTGCCGGTGACCCCGCCGCTCGAGCTCCTGCGCGAGAGCCTCGCCGAGGACCGCGCCGGGCTGACCGGCCTGCGAATGGCGGCGCTGGGCCGGGCGCTCCCCCCCAACCTGGCCTCCCTGTACGGTCTCCCCGACGCCCGGGTCTACAACCCCATGGCGCCCCAGGCCTATGTCGAGGTGACGGCGCCGATCACCGCCGCCTGGTGGGGGGAGCTGCCGGAATTCGGCGCGCCGGACCACCCGCTCTATCCGCGGCTCGGCGTCCGCTATCTGATGACGGAGCCCGGCGAGCGCCTGCCCGCGCCGTGGCGTCTCACCCTGGAGGATGCCGGCGCCTGGATATGGGAGCACCCGCGGGCGCTCCCCCGGCTCTTCCTGGAGGGGCGGGGCCGGGGCGCCCTGCGGATCACGCGGTTGAAGAGCGCCTGGATCACCGCGCGGGTCCGGCCCAGAGAAGGTGGCCTCCTCGACTCCAGCCTCTATCAGGACGGGGGATGGCGGCTGCTGGTGGACCGGCGGCTCCGCCCGGGGCACCCGAACGGCGGGCCGTTCGTCGTTGCCGAGCTGCCCGAAGGGGCGCGGCGGGTCGACCTCGTCTACCGGCCGCGGGCATTCCTCCTCGGATGCCTGCTGGCCCCCCTGGGTCTCGCCCTCGCGGCGGCGCTTTCGGTGCCGCCGCCCGGTAGAAGGTAGAATGGCGCCATGAGCGAGACCCGGAAGCTGACGATCCGCTGCCCTGATTGCGGGTCCGACCTGGTGGTGGACGCCGCCACCGGACAGGTGCTGTCCCACCGCAAGCCCAAGCAACCCTTGGCCGGAGGCAAGGACTTCGACGCCCTGTTGCGCGGCTTGGACGAGGACAAGGCCAAGGCCGAGGACATCTTCCAGCGCGAGTTCGAGGCGATGAAGGACCGCGACCGCATCATGGAAGAGAAGTTCCGCGAGGCGATGAAGCGGGCGGAGGAAGACCCGGACGAGGGGCCTCCGCGCCGGCCTTTCGACCTGGATTGAGGGCCCCGATGAGGACAATCGGGCTCCGATCCCGGCCGTGGTAAAATCTTCCCCGGTTTTTCGGCCCGCCCCCGCCGCCGTGGTCCGAGCCCAACCTCGAGATCCGCCGCCGCCCGTGAGCATCGCCGGGCGCGGCGTCGATCGAACGAAGACTGAGCATCCGACGAGCCCGGCCCCGGGCTCGGGAAAGGGAATCGAACCTTGAGCCCATGGTGGTTGCGCCCGACAGCAGAGGGCGCCGCGAAAGACGACAACCGAGAGCAGGACAAGTCCCCCTCCACGCCCCCTCCCCCCGCCGAGGCTCCGCAGCCGGCCGCCCCGGAGCCCGCAGAGGCTCCCGTCGAGGCACGGGCTGACGAGGCCCGGACGGCCGAGGCTCGGCAGCCCGAGACCTGGCCGGCGGATCCGCGCGTCGAGGAGCCCCATACCGGGGTCACCGGACACGGCGGGACCAGCGAGGCCGGCGAGCCGCCGCTGCCGTGGGAGACTCCCCGCGAGTCCCCCGCCGAGCTGGCCGGTGAGCCCGATACCCCCGAGCTTCTCCCCGGCGTACCCGAGGCCGTCGAGCTCTCCCTGGAAGCCGTCGAGCCGCTCCCCGTCGGCTACACCGCCGAGGACGGCGACGACGATTCCGAGGACGACGAGATCCCCGGCGCGGTGGCCGAGACCGCCGAAGGGGAGGGCGCCGAACGGTCGGAGGAGGGCCCGGCCCGCAAGAAGCGCTCCCGCCGCAGCCGCGGCGGCCGCCGCCGCAACGGCCGCGACGCCGCCACGGACAGCGCCGAAGCCGCGGACGACGAGGACGAGGCTCTCGCCGAGGAGCCGACCCCCATCACCGTGCCGCCGCCTCCTCCCCCCTCCATTCCCGCCCGCACCGCCCGGGAGGGGCGTGAACGGGAGGGACGCGAAGGGCGCGAAGGCCGGGAGGGACGGGAGCGCGACCGGGGGGACCGCGAGCCGCGTGAGCCCCGCGAGTCCCGCGAGAGCCGCGAGAGCTACTCCTTCGACGCCCAGCCGCCGTTCCAGCCCGTCCGCGGGCGCGACAGCTACGTCTTCGCCCCGAGCGATATGGAGGGCGGCTTCGGCGGCGGCCCCTTCGGCGGCCGCGAGATCGTCATCTCCGTGCCGGAGCGACAGCGCGCCGGCAGCGACGAGCGCAAGATCGCCCTCTTCTGCGACCTCGAGAACATCGCCCTCGGCGTGCGCGACTCGGAGATCAGCAAGTTCGACATCGACCTGGTCCTCGAGCGCCTCCTCGAAAAGGGCAAGATCATCGTCAAGAAGGCCTATGCCGACTGGGAGCGCTACAGCGAGTACAAGCGCCCCTTCCACGAGGCCGCCATCGAGCTGATCGACATCCCGCAGAAGTACTACTCGGGCAAGAACAGCGCCGACATCAAGATGGTGGTCGACGCCATGGACCTCTCCTACTCCAAGGAGCACCTCGACACCTTCGTCATGCTGTCCGGCGACAGCGACTTCTCGCCGCTGGTGTCGAAGCTCAAGGAGAACAACAAGTACGTCATCGGCGTCGGCGTCAAGAACTCGTCGTCCAACCTGCTGATCGACAACTGCGACGAGTTCCTCTACTACGAGGACGTCTGGCGCGACGCCCAGAAGGGGCCCAAGCTCGACGGCCTCAACAAGAAGTCGGCCGAGGTGTTCAGCCTGATGGTCGACGCCATCCAGGCGCTCCTGCGCGAGAACAAGGACGTGCTCTGGGGCTCGATGATCAAGCAGACCATGCAGCGCAAGAAGCCCTCCTTCTCGGAGAGCTACTACGGCTACACCACCTTCTCCGAGCTGCTCGAGGACGCCGAGCGCAAGCAGATCATCAAGCTTAAGAAGGATCAGCGCTCCGGGACCTACATCGTCACCGGCTTCGCCAAGCGGTAGGACCGCCCCACTACTCTTTCCGGATCGTCCCCAGGAGCCTGAGCAGCTCCTGGGGATCGATCGGCTTCACCAGGTGGACGTCGAAGCCCGCCTCCCGGGACTGCGCCTTGTCCGTCTCCTGCCCATAGCCGGAGGCGGCGATGAGCACGACCTCCCGCATCGCCGGATTCTGGCGCAGCCGCCGGGCCACCTCGTAGCCGTCCATCACCGGCAGGCCGATGTCGAGCAGGATGGCGTCCGGCCGGTCGGCGGTCGCCATCTCCACGGCCGCCAGGCCGTCGAAGGCCAGCCGCACCTCATGCCCCGCGAGATGCAGCAGCATGCCCATGGTCTCGGCGGTATCCTCGCTGTCGTCCACCACCAGGACCCGCAGGGCTGACGTCTTGGTGGGAGGAGAGGGCTGCTCGCTCTGGCCGCCGCCCGGCTCCGCGACGGGCAGCCGGACGGTGAGCTCGCTGCCCTTCTCCGGCCCCTCGCTGTGTGCCTCGATGGTGCCGCCGTGCAGCTCCAGCAGCTTCCTGGCGAGGGTCAGGCCGACGCCGAGGCCCCCCTGCGATCGGGCCAGCGTGCGGCTTCCCTGGGTGAAGGGGTCGAACATACTGGCGAGGAGCTCGGGGGGGATGCCGACGCCCGTGTCACGGACCCGCAGGACGACCTGGTCCCTCTGCCGTTCTGCGCCGATGTGGATGCGGCCCCCCGGCTCGGTGTACTTCGCCGCGTTGTTCAGCAGGTTGGCGACGACCTGCTCCAGCCGGGTGGCGTCGCCCTCGAGCCACACCGTCTCGGCGGGGAGCGACTGGGTGAGCTCGTGCCGCCGCGCATCGATCAGGGGGTAGGCGGTCTGGACGGCGTTCTCCACGATGCGGTGCAGCTCCACCCGCTCCTTGCGCAGCTCGATCTTGTTCAGGGTGATGCGGCTGACGTCGAGCAGGTCGTCGATGAGGCGGGCGAGCTGGCGCACCTGCCGCTCGATGATGCTCTTGGCCTGCCGCTCGGTGCGTTCGTCCCCGGGGTGACGGTCGAGGAGGTGAAGGGCGTTGAAGATGGGGGCCATGGGATTGCGCAGCTCGTGCGCCAGCACGGCGAGGAACTCGTCCTTGGCCCGGTCGGCCCGGGCCAGCGCCTCGGCGCGGCTCTGCAGCTCCTCGTCGAGCCGCTTGCGCTCGGTGTAGTCGCGCAGGATCTTGGCGAAGCCCTGGAGGGTCCCTGCCTCGTCGCAGAGCGCCACCGTGACGCCGTTGGCGAAGAACCAGGAGCCGTCCTTGCGCACCTGCCAGCGGTCGTCGCCCGCCTTGCCCGTCGCGGCGGCCATCTCCAGCTCTCTCCGGGGATAATCGTGCTCGAGCTGCTCCGGGGTGAAGAAGCAGGCGGAGGGCCGGCCGAGGATCTCGTCCTCGCGATAGCCCAGGATCCGCTCCGCCGCGACGTTCCAGGTGGCGACCCGCCCTTCCGTATCCAGGAGGAAGACGGCGTAGTCCTTCAGATTCTCCGCAAAGAGATGAAAGAAGTCCCCCTCACGGAGCAGGTGTCTCATGTCAGGGGGTGACGCCCACGGCCAGCGGATAGTGGATCGATTCCAGCAGCCACTCGCGGTTCTGCCGGACGTCCTCGACGAGCGCCGACACCAGCGCTTCACGCCTCTCGAACAGCCGGTAGCCTTCGCGCGGGCGCAGGTAGCCGCGGGCCTTGGGGTGCTTCTCGAACAACGCCTCCTCGCCCATGCGCTCGGCCCAGCGGGCGTAGCGGGCGCGGTTGTCCAGCAGCGCTTTGACCAGGAAGGGGATGACGATGGAGTAGTCGGCCTGCAGGCTCTCGGTGGTCTGCT
>DASPJI010000351.1:0-3167 GCA_035628695.1 Thermoanaerobaculia bacterium
GCGAGATCGAACGCGGGGGTGGAGGCCACCGAGAAGGCGTCACCGCGGCCGGTGCCGGTGAAGGAATACCCGGACTCCCCCCCTCCCAACGGCGCCAGGGGAACGAAGAAGGGCCGCGCGGGAGCACCCCACAGCTCGTTCTCGGCCCGGATGATCGTCGCCACCATCTCCGAGAACGCCTCCGGTGAGAAGCGCCAGGTTCCCCGGAGGGCGACGCGCAGCGGCGCGCCATCGATGTCGCGCCGGGAGACGTGCAGATCGGGCCCTCCCATCGCGACGCTCTCGACGACATCGTCGACCGTACCAGCCTGGGCGCCGGTGAGATGGTCGAGATCGGAGGCGAGCTTCCAGTCCGCGGGGAAGCCCTTCCAGGAGAACCGGGCGGGGGCGTCCTGCCGGCCCTCCGGAGCGGCGAAGACCCCCTCGCCGTGAAATAAGAACCAGCCGGGGAGGATCAGAGGGCGGGCCTTCTCATACTCGAAGCCCGGCTCGCCGTCCCAGGCCGAATTCACCCGATAGCGCACCGTCAGCGGCGCGCCGGGCTTATGGGAGATGACGCGCACCGCCGGCCCCTCCTCGCGGACCGCCTCGGCGCCGTCCACCCGGACATCGGCGACGTGCCGCCACAGCTCGTTGCTGCCGGCCCACTCCTGAGGCAGCACCAGCCGGGTCTCGCCATCCGGATCACCCGCGAGTCGGATCTCGACGGCCAGCCCGGCGAGCCGCTTCTCGGCCATGATGGGGGCGACCGTGTATTGGACTGGTTTGCTGGGTGGAGCGGGTGCGGCGTGGGCGAGCGATGCGAGAGCGGCGACGAGAGCCAATGCTGCCTTCATGATCTCTCTACTCGATGATGAGGTTCAGGACCGCCGCGGTGGATCCGGAACAGGCAAGACGGTGCGGTCGACGATCGGGAGCTTGTCGAAGTCCCCATCGAAGGTCAGGAGATGGCCGCCGCAATCGAGGGTGGTCGCGGCGATCCAGACATCATTGATCGGGATCGGAGTGCCGGCTCTCCGCAGGTCGGTAAAGAGCCTCCCGTACTGGCGAGCGACCGAAGGTGTGACCGGCAAGACCGACACGAAGGGTTCGGCCAGGAACTCGGCCAGGAGGACTTGATTCTCGCGCTCTCGCCGGCCCAGGCTGAAGCCGGCCTCCAGCTCGCCGAGGACGATGACGGGAAGGAGAACGATCTCCGCCGCGGCGACCAGATCGAGGACCCGAGGGTGACCGGCTCGGAAGTGCGAATACGCCGAGGTGTCCAGGACGAGCCGGAGAGTCGCCTCAGCGCCAGGCGGGGTCATCGAGGGTCCGCTGAGCCGCAAGAGCGTCGTTGAATTCCGCCAGATCCTCCGGCGTCCAGGTCGTATAGCGGGTCAGCCTTTGCCGTCGCTCGTCCACCCCGACCGCCGCCTCGAGAATGGAGAGTACGGTGGCGTTGAGGCTCTGGCCCCGTGCCCGGCTCAAATTCTCGAGGCGCTGGCCTACCTCATCCGGAACCCCGCGGATCGTCAGTTGCTTGCCCATGCAGGCAGTGTAGCACGAGAGTGTAGGCACGCAGGCAAGATCCGGTCCTCGGCTACAGTCTCGACCGTGCCGTCAGCAGCTCCGCGGCGGAGAGCGCGCCGACTCCCCGGGCGTCGCCCGTCAAGTGGACCAGGAAATCCCGCGTCTCCAGGTGATGCTCCCGGATCGGCTCCTCGTTATCGGATCACCCTCACCTCGACACCGACCTCCACATCCTTCCAGTTCCTATCCGTGGTCCAGACCGGGAGAGAAAGCTGCTTTCCCAGCGCGAGGCAGGCACGATCCCCCAACGAGAGCCCCGCCTTCCTGGTTGCGGGCCTCAGAATGCCGGCCTGATAAGCCAACTCGGCTCCGAACGCGTGGATCTCCAGTTGGACGCTGCCCAGAGCAAGCCGGGCAGCCTCCTCAGGCATGCCGTTCTCGACGAGCTTGGCCACGACTTCCGAGAGGTTCACGGCGCTGATCGCCGCCCCGGGTATCGCCTCCTCGACCACCTCGCTCCCGGGTTCGTCATTGAGGAGAGCCAGGACAGCGGAGGCATCGAGGACGACACTACTCACTCTGACTCCTGACGGCGCTCTCGAACCAGCTCCTCGGACAGGCGGCGCCCCTTCGGAATATAAGACCGCACCAGGGCCTGGGCCCTCCGGATCCCTTCGCGGGGAGTCAGAACCCGAAGGCTCTGATCCTCCAGCACCAGTACGAGCTCATCTCCCGTGTCGATCCCTAGCGCCTTGCGGTACTCCGCGGGAATGACCAGCCTGCCACCTTCGCCAAGCCTTGCCAGAACTCTATCCATCTGCCACCTCACGCGAAGCTTACCATGACAACCTAAGAGTACCGAGCTCCTCCCTCTAGCCAGCGCAGCGGCGACAGAGTACCCGCCTATGTGCTGGATGCGCGAAAGCGGAGGGATCGGACCTCCGCCTACACGCTCTCTTTCCACCGGTACACAGCCCCTCAGGGAGCGCGGCCTTGGGTACGGCGGCGCCCCCTCACGATTCAGTTGTCAAAGATCACGGCCCGAATGCTTCCGGCGCCGCCCGAACCCTTCGGAATCCATCCGGAAGGCTCGGATCGCTTCCGAAGCCCCTCCCTGCCTTCCCGAGTCTCCTGGAACCTGTCCGGACGGCTCGGATCGCGTCCGAACGCCTTCGCTGCCGTCCGAACGCCTTCGCCACCTTCCCGAGCCCCGCGGATCGCTGCGGAAAGGTCTGGATGCCTGCGCAGCGATGCGGAACAGAACTCTAGCCACTGGAACCATCTATGTCAATATAATCATCTCGTCAGACATCATGGTACGCTCTCCGGACGAGAGGGGTGGCATGGGCGAAGCCCGGTCCGGCTCCTCCAGCTCTTTGACAGATGACGTACATGTCCGACGCGGCGCCGAGGGGGAGGCGCCGCGTGTGGGCGTGCTTTGTTTCTCAGGGCCCAGCTATGGGCGCGGGAAGGCGCCGCGCCGGGACAGCCGGCGGACGGCGTAGGCGGCGAGGAGGAGGACGGCTCCCAGGAGGATGATCGCCGGGCCGGAGGGGAGGTCGTAGGCGAAGGAGAGGCCGAGGCCGCCCAGGGTGATCCCCACTCCCACGACGACGGAGGCGAGCATCACCGCGCGCAGGTCCTTCCACAGCATCATC
>DASPJI010000352.1:0-2144 GCA_035628695.1 Thermoanaerobaculia bacterium
TCTGACACGTGGTGAAGGTGGTGTTCTCGGTGGGGCCGTAGGCCTGGACCAGCACCCGCCCCGGCCGGTCCGCCAAGGCGCGGCGGACGTGCGCAGGCGACAGGATGTCGCCCCCGGTCAGCAGGCGCGGCACCTGCCGCACGGCCTCGACCTGCCCCTCCACCACCTGATGGAAGAGCCCGGTGGTCAGCCACAGGCTGGTGACGCCGTGGCGGACGACGGCCTCCTCCAGCGCCGCGATCGACAGCGGCCCGGGCCCCGACCGGGGCGGCAGGGCCAGGCGCCCGCCATGGAGCAGCGGGCCCCAGACCTCCAGCGTCGAGGCGTCGAACGACGGCGGCGCGAGGGGCAGGAAGACCTCGCCGGGGCCGAAGGGAATGAAGTCGCCCCGTACCAGCCGCGCCACCCCCCGGTGCGGCACCTCCACCCCCTTGGGCCGGCCCGTCGAGCCCGAGGTGTACATCACGTACGCCAGGGTGTCGGGGTCCACCGGCACGCCGAGGTCGCCACCGTCGTGCGCGGCGATCCACGGCCCGTCCAGGTCCACGTCGATGGCGGCGGCGCCACGGCGGGCCAATGGCGCGAGCGTCTCCCCCGCCTCGCCGCGGGTCACCCAGACCGGCAGCGCGGCGTCATCCACCAGATAGGCCAGCCGCTCGTGTGGATAGGCGGGGTCCAGGGGGACGTAGGCCCCGCCGGTCTTGAGCACGCCGAGCATGCTCTCGATCAGCGCCGGCGAGCGCTCCATGCAGAGCCCCACGGCCACCTCGGGCCCCACCCCCATGGCCGCGAGGTGGCGCGCCAGACGGTTGGCGCGCCGGTTGAGCTCGGCATAGGTGAGCTGGAGATCCTCGTCCTGCAGGGCCACGGCGTCGGCGCGCTCCCGCGCCACCTCCTCGAACATCTCGTGGACCACCGGGGGCCGGAGAGTCCCCGGGTCGTTGACGGCCGGGCTCCACTCCATCACCACCTGATGGCGCTCGGCCGGTGTGAGGAGCGGCAACTGCGACAGCGGGCGCTCGGGATCGGCCACCGCCCCCTCGAGCAAGGTCTCGAAATGCGCGGCGAGACGGGCGATGGTGGGAGGCTCGAACAGGTCGGCCTTGTAGCGCCAGGAGATCTGGATCCCCTCCGGCGTCTCGCTGCTGCCGCAGCTCAGGTCGAAAGCCTCCGGCTCCTCGACCGACGGCAGCAGGCTCATGCCGAAGGAGCTGAGGCGGGCGGGAGAGTCGACGTTCTGGAAACCGAAGGAGATCTGAAAGACCGGCGCGCGGCTGAGCTGGCGGTCCGGCCGCAGCTCCGCGACCAGCTTCTCGAACGGGAGGTCCTGGTGAGCGTAGGCCTCCACCGTGGCCTGGCGGACGCGGGAGAGGAGCTCCCGCAGGCCGGGGTCCCCCGCCACGCTCACCCGCAGGGCCAGCAGGTTCACGAAGATGCCGATCAGCCCCTCGAGCTCGGTCCGCCCGCGGCTCCCCACCGGGAACCCCACCACCAGGTCGTCCTGCCCGGACCAGCGCTGGAGGAGCGCGTCGAAGCCGGCGAGCATGCCCATGAACAGCGTCGCGCCCTCCACCTGGGCAACAGCGCGCAGACGCTCCACCAGGGATGCAGGCAGCGTGGAGGCGAACCGGCCGCCACGGTTCGAGACCGCGGCGCGGGGGTGGTCGGCCGGCAGCTCCAGCACCTCGGGCGCCCCATCGAGCCGCTGCCGCCAGTAGGCAAGCTGCTCCTCCAGCACCTCTCCCGTCAGGTGGCGCCGCTGCCAGCGGGCGAAGTCGGCGTACTGGAACGGCAGCTCCGGCAAGGCGACCGGACGCCCCGTCGAGAGCGCGTCGTAGGCCACCGCCATCTCCCGGAAGAGGATGCCCGTGGACAGCGCGTCACCCACGATGTGGTGCATGGAGGTACCGGCGACATGCTCATCCTCTGTCAGCCGGATCAGCACCACCCGCAGCATGGGGCCGCGCGCCAGATCGAACGGATGGTTGCCCACGCGCCGCGCCAGGCGCTTGGCCTCGCCGCGGCGCGCCTCCGTCGGCAGGGCATGAAGATCCACCAGGGGGAGGGACCACTCCACCGATGGCGCCACCCTCTGGACCGGCTCGCCGCCCGCGACGTCGAAGGTGGTGCGGAGGATCTCGTGG
>DASPJI010000353.1:0-8065 GCA_035628695.1 Thermoanaerobaculia bacterium
ACGTCCCCCTGGACCCCGAGTACCCGCGCAATCGGCTAGCCTTCATGCTGGACGACCTGCGGCAGGGACAGCCGGCGCCGGTCCTGGTGACCCACGAATGGCTGGTCGAGCGGCTGCCGGGCAACGAGGAGGCGCGCCGCCCCATCTTCCTCGGCGACTCCGGGGAGATGGACGACCTGGACGACGACCTACCCGGGTACGTATCGGTCCCGGTGGACCCGGACGACCTCGCTTACCTCATCTACACATCAGGGTCGACCGGCCGCCCCAAGGGGGTCGCCCTGCCGCACCGGGCGCTCTCGAACCTCCTCGCCTGGCACCTGGGCACCCTGGCCGGCGGCGTGCCGATCCTGGGCTTCGCCTCGCTCTCCTTCGACGTCAGCTTCTACGAGATGTTCCTCGCCTGGTCCTCCGGCGGCACGCTGGTCCTGGCCGGCGAGGACGAGCGGCGCGACCCCGCGGCCCTGGATCTCCTCCTGCGGTCGGAGCGGGTGGAGAAGGCGGTCCTTCCCGTGGTCGTCCTGCAGCAGCTCGCGGCGGAGTGGGACCGGCAAGGAGGGCCGCCGCCGGAGCTGGGGGAGATCACCACCACGGGGGAGCGGCTGCAGATCACGCCCGCCGTCCGGGACCTCTTCCAGCGGAGCGGCGGAGAGGCGCGGCTGCACAACCACTACGGGCCGGCCGAGACCCACGTGGCCACGGCCTGGACCCTGGACCCCGATCCGGCGGCGTGGGACGGCTTCCCGCCGATCGGCCGGCCGATCGCCAACACCACCATCCACCTGCTGGATGCCTGGGGCCGGCCGGCTCCCCCGGGTGCCGCGGGCGACCTCCACATCGGCGGCGTCTGTCTGGCGCGAGGCTACTTCGGCCGGCCGGACCTCACCGCCGAGCGCTTCGTTCCGGACGCCTTCGCGGTGTCGGCCGGGGCTCCCGGGGGAGGACGCCTCTACCGCACCGGGGACCGGGCGCGGCTGCGGCCTGACGGTGCCATCGAGTACCAGGGACGCTTCGACCACCAGGTGAAGATCCGCGGCTTCCGGGTGGAGCCGGGGGAGATCGAGGTGGCGCTGGCGCGCCATCCGGCG
The DNA here is from genome assembly GCA_035628695.1 of Thermoanaerobaculia bacterium. Classification (GTDB taxonomy): domain Bacteria; phylum Acidobacteriota; class Thermoanaerobaculia; order Multivoradales; family UBA5704; genus DASPJI01. The sequence goes on from DASPJI010000353.1 coordinate 1,089, forward strand.
GTCGCGGAGGCCGTGGTCCTGCCGCGGGACGGCAAGCTGGTGGCCTACGTGGTGCCGCGGGGGAACGCCGCTCCGGACCCCGGCAGCCTGGCCGACGCGTTGTGGGAGGTCGTCCCGTCCTTCATGGTGCCGGCGGCGTTCGTCCTCCTGCCGTCGCTGCCGCTGAACCGCAACGGCAAGGTGGACCGCCGGGCGCTCCCCGCTCCGGATGCCGCGGCGACGCTGGAGGCCGGAGAGTCCGGCCGGCGGGTGGCTCCCCGCACCCCGGCGGAGGAGGTGGTGGTGGCGGCGTGGGGCGAGGCGCTGGGGATCGATCCGGCCGCCATCTCGGTGCACGACGACTTCTTCCGTCTGGGCGGCCATTCGCTCCTCGCCACGCGGGTGGTCTCCCGGCTGCGCGCCTCCTTCGGCGTCGAGGTGGCGGTGCGCGTGGTCTTCGAGGCCTCCACCGTCGAGGCGCTGGCGCGACGGGTGGAGGAGCTGTCGCGCGAAGGGCGCGGTGTGGCGCCGCCTCCCATCCTCCCCCTCCCACGGCCTGCTCCCGGGGGGCCGCCCTCCGAGGCGCCGCTCTCCTTCGCCCAGGAGTGGATGTGGCTCGCTGACCGTCTCGATCCGGGGGGCTCGGCTTACCTGTCGCCCATGCCCGTCCGCTTGCGTGGACGTCTGGACGTGCCGGTGCTGGAGCGCAGCATCCACGAGGTGGTGCGGCGCCACGAAATGCTGCGCACCACCTTCCCGGTTTCCGGGAGCGGGCCGGTGCAGCGCGTCGTTCCGGCGCTCGAGCTGGAGCTTCCGATGGTGGACCTCCAGCAGGTGCCGCGAGGGGAGGAGGAGGCAGCCCGGCTGCTGACGGTCGAGCTGCGGCTCCTTCTCGACCTCGAGCGCGGGCCGCTCCTCCGCCTCCTGCTGCTACGCCTCGGGCCGGAGGAGCACCACCTGCTGCTGACCGCGCACCACATTCTGTTCGATGGCTGGTCCAACGGCCTGCTGCTCGCCGAGGTGGCGGCGCTCTATGGCGCCTTCTCGCGCGGCGAGCCGTCGCCATTGCCGGAGCTGCCGATCCAGTACGCCGACTTCGCCTCCTGGCAGCGCGGCTGGCTGCAGGGGGAGACGCTGGAGCGGCTGCTCGGCTACTGGCGGCGGGAGCTGGAAGGGGAGCTGCCGGTGCTGCGGCTGCCCGGAGCCCGCGGGGCGGCCGTCACCCTGCGAAGCGCGCGGCAGACCGTGGAGCTGGGGATGGAGCTGTCGGCCGCCATCCAGGCCTTTGCGCGGAGCCGGGGGACCACCGTGTTCGCGGTGCTCCTCGCCGCCCTCCAGGCACATCTCCACCGGTTGAGCGGGCAGGACGACATCCTGGTGGGGACTCCGGTGGCCGGCCGCACCCGGCCCGAGGTGGAGAAGCTCATCGGCTACTTCGTCAACACCCTGGTGATGCGCGGCCGGCTCGGCGGCGATCCCACCTTCGGCGACCTCCTGGCTCAGGTCTGGGAGACGGCGCTCGGTGCCTGGGCGCACCAGGACCTGCCGTTCACCCGGCTGGTGGCCGAGCTGCGGCCGGACCGCGCCGCCAGCCGCACACCCCTGTTCCAGGTCCTGTTCCTGCTCCAGAACGCGCCGATGCCGGCGGCGGCGTTGCCCGGCCTGGAGATGGAGGGGGTGAACGCCGACGTCCCCATCGCCACCTTCGACCTCGCCCTGAGCCTCAAGGAGACGCCGTTCGGCATCGCCGGCTGGTTCTTCTACAACCGCGACCTCTTCGAGCCGGACGCGGTCGCCCGCCTCGCCGAGGGGTACCGGCGGCTCCTCGAGGAGGCGTTGTCCGCCCCCGAGCGCCGGCTCTCGGAGCTGCCGGTGACAGGGATCGCGGCCGCCGCGGCACCGGTTGCCGGCCCGCAGGGTGCCGCGGCAGAGGAGCCCGCTGTGCCGGAGCCGTCCGGGAGTCGCGTGGCGGACCTCTCTCCCGAGCAGCGGGCGCTCCTCATGCTGCGCCTGCGGCGCAAGGCGCGGGGGGAGGAGGCCGAGGTGGCCGAGGTGGCCGAGGTGGCCGTGGCGGCCTCCGACAGGGATAATCACGGCCGATGACGGAGCCGCGGGACATCGCCGGACTCTCTCCCGAGCAGCGGGCGCTTCTGATGCTGCGCCTGCGGCGCAAGGCGGCGCGGGAAGAGGAGCCGGGGTCGGCCGGCATCCCCCGCGTGCCGCGCGAGGGGCCCCTGCCGCTGTCCTTTGCCCAGCAGCGGCTCTGGTTCCTCGACCGCTGGGTGCCCGAGAGCCCGGCGTATAACATCCCGGCCGCCGTCCTCCTCACCGGGAACCTCGAGGTGCGGGCGCTGACCGGCGCCCTCACGGTCATCGTCCAGCGCCACGAGACCCTGCGCACCACGTTTCCGGCCGTGGACGGCGAGCCCCGCCAGGTGATCGCGCCGCCCGGCCCGTTGCCGGTGCCGCTCGTCGACCTGACGGAGCTCCCGGTCGACAGGGGAGAGGAGGAGGGGCGGCGGCTCGGCCGGCTCGAGGCCCGTCTCCCCTTCGACCTCGCGCGCGGCCCGCTGCTCCGCGTCCGTCTCCTGCGGCTGGACCGGCGCAAGCACCTGCTGCTGGTCAACATGCACCACATCGTCTCCGACGGCTGGTCGGTGGGGGTGCTGATCCGTGAGCTGACGGAGCTCTATGGCGCGTGCGTGGAAGGGCGCTCGCCGTCCCTGCCGCCGCTGCCGGTGCAGTACGCCGATTTTGCCGTCTGGCAGCGCGGCCGGTTGCAGGGCGAGGAGCTGGAGCGCCAGCTCGCCTACTGGCGCGAGCGGCTCGGCGATCCCCCTCCGCCGCTGGAGCTGCCCACCGACCGGCCGCGTCCGGCGGCCCGCACGTTCGAGGGGGGGCTGCGGCGGTTCCTCTTCCCCGAAGGCCTGTGGCGGGCCATCGAGGCCCTCTGCCAGCACCAGGGAACGACGCCGTTCATGGTGCTGCTCGCCGGCTTCGCGGCGCTGCTGCATCGCCTCACCGGCCAGGATGGGATGACCCTGGGGACGCCCATCGCCAACCGGAACCGCCAGGAGATCGAGGGGCTGATCGGCTTCTTCGTCAACCTCCTGGTGCTGCGGGCCGATCTCGCGGGCGATCCCCCCTTCGGCGAGCTGCTCGCCCGGGTGCGCGAGGAGACTCTGGGCGCCTACTCCCACCAGGACCTGCCGTTCGAGAAGCTGGTGGAGGAGCTGCAGCCCGAACGCCGCCTGGACGCGGCGCCGCTGTTCCAGGTGTCGTTCTCGCTCCAGAACGCGCGGCTGGACCGGCTGGAGCTCCCCGGGCTGGGGCTGGAAGCGCTGCCGGCCGAGACCGGCGCGACCCGTTTCGACCTCGGGCTCGACATCATCGATCTCGACCAGACGCTGGGGCGCTGGGAGTACGCGGCCGAGTTGTTCGACCCGCCCACGCTCGACCGGCTGTCCGGGCATTTCTGCACCCTGCTCGTTGCGGCTACAGCCGATCCCGGCCTCCGGATCTCCGAGCTGCCCCTGCTCACCGAGCCCGAGCGTCATCAGCTCCTGGTCGGCTGGAACGACACCGAGGCGGCCTACGAGAAGGACCTCGCCATCCACGAGCTGCTCGAGATCCAGGCGGCGGCGAGGCCGGATGCCGTGGCCATCGTTTCGGCCACCGCTGACAATGAGCAGTTGACCTATGCCGGCCTGGTCCGGGAGTCGCGGCGCCTCGCCCGCCACCTCCGGGCGCTCGGAGCCGGGCCCGACACCGTGGTGGGGGTCTCGACCGAGCGCTCCCTCCGCCTGCCGGTGGCCATGCTGGGCATCCTCCAGGCCGGAGGCGCCTATCTCCCACTCGATCCCACCTATCCCGAGGCGCGGCTGGCGCTGATGCGCGAGGAGACCGGAGCGCGGATCGTGCTCGAGGATTCAGGCTGGGCGGCGGCCCGGCTGAGCACGGATTGCCTGCCCGGCGGATGGAGCGGTGCGGCGCCGGAGAGTCTGGCCTACGTCCTCTACACCTCCGGCTCCACCGGCCGGCCCAAGGGGGTGGCGATCCCGCACCAGGGCGTGCTGCGGCTGGCGCGCGGCGGCGGCCATGCGCGGCTCGATGCCGGCGAGGTGGTGCTGCAGGTCGCGCCGGCCTCCTTCGATGCCTCCACGCTCGAGATCTGGGGGGCGCTCCTCAACGGCGGCAGGCTGGTGATGATGCCGCCGGGCCGGCCGACGATCGACGGTCTCGCCGACACGCTGGTACGCCACGGGGTCACCACGCTCCTCCTCACCTCGGGACTCTTCCACGCGGTGGTGGACGAGCGCCTCGACGCCCTGGCCGGCCTGCGCCAGATCATCGCCGGCGGCGACGTGGTCTCGCCCACCCACGTGCGCCGGGCCGCCGCCGCCCTCCCCGGCTGCGACGTCTGGGCCTGCTACGGTCCTACCGAGGTCACCACGTTTATCTCCTGCCACCCCTTCTGGAGAAGGCATTTGGAGAGGAGCGTCCCGCTCGGGCGCCCCATCGCCGACACCCAGGTCTACGTGCTGGACCGCCGGCTCTCGCCGGTGCCCGCCGGAGCCGTGGGGGAGCTGGCAGCCGGCGGCGTCGCGCTGGCCCGGGGCTACCTGGGGAGGCCCGACCTCACGGCCGAGCGCTTCGTGCCCGACGCCTGGGGCGGCGAGCCGGGGGGGCGGCTCTACCTCACCGGCGACCTGGTGCGGTACCTGCCGGACGGCACCCTGGAGTTCCTGGGCCGGGCCGATCAGCAGGTGAAGCTGCGGGGATTCCGTGTCGAGCCCCAGGAGGTGGAGGCGGTGCTCCTCGATCACCCGGCGGTCGCTCAGGCCGCGGTGCTGGTGCTGGGGGAGAGCGAGAGCAGCCGGCGCCTGGTGGCGTACGTCCAGGGCGATGGAGCCAGCGGGACGCGGGAGGACCTCCGGGCCTGGCTGCGGGAGCGGATGCCGGACTTCATGGTGCCGTCGGCGGTGGTGGCCATCCCCGAGATGCCGCTCACCTTCCACGGCAAGGTGGACCGGCGGGCGCTGGCCAGCCTGGCGGCGGTGGGTCCGCAGGCAGACGAGGAGACCCCCTTCGTGCCGCTCCGCGGGCCGGTGGAGGAGGTGCTCGGGGGGATCTGGGCCGCGGTCCTGAAACGCGAGCGGGTCGGAGCGCGGGATGGCTTCTTCGACCTCGGCGGGCACTCGCTCCTGGCGATCCGGGTGCTCTCGCGCGTCCGCCGGGCGTTCGGGATCGAGCTGCCGCTACGCGCTCTGTTCGAGGAGCCGACGGTGGCGGGGCTCGCGCGGCGGATCGAGCGCGCCCTGGACGGCTCCCCTCCGCCGCCGGCGATCGTGCCCATGGCGCCGGCAGCGCGCTACCGCGGCCTGCCGCTCTCCTTCGCCCAGCAGCGGCTCTGGTTCATCGACCAGCTCGAGCCGGACAGCGCGGTCTACAACACGCCGTTCTTCCTGAAGCTGACCGGCGAGCTGGACGTTTCGGCGCTCGCCGCGGCCTTCGCCGGGGCGGTCGAACGGCACGAGGTGCTGCGCACCACCTTCGCCGCCGCAGAAGAGGGCTCCGCCTTCCAGGTGATCGGACCCCCCTTCGCTCCGGACCTGCCGGTGATCGACGTGGGAGGCCTCTCCCCGCGGACCCGCGACGCCGAGGCGCGCCGGCTGGCGGCGCTGGAGGCCGGGCGCCCCTTCAACCTGCGGCGCGGCCCGGTCCTCCGCACCTCGCTGCTGAGGCTGTCGCCTGGCGAGCACGTCCTCCTGGTCAATGCCCATCACATCGCCACCGACGCCTGGTCGATGGAGATCCTGTGGCGCGAGGTGGCGCTCCTCTACGAGGGATTCCGGCAGGAGAGGCCCGCCGTCCTGCCGCCCCTGCCGGTCCAGTACGCCGACTTCGCGGTCTGGCAGCGCGGGTGGCTGGAAGGCGAGGTGCTGGAGTCCCAACTCGCCTACTGGCGCCGCCGCCTCGGCGATGAGCCAGCGGTCGTGGAGCTGCCGGCGGACCGGCCGCGGCCGGCGGTGCAGAGCTACCGCGGCGCCGACCTGCCGCTGGCGCTCCCGCGCGACGCCTCGGCGGGGCTCGCGGTGCTGTCCCGGCGCGAGGGGGCGACTCCTTTCATGACCCTGCTGGCCCTGTTCGTCGCCCTTCTCGGGCGGATGACGGGGCAGCGGGACCTGCCGGTCGGGACGGCGATCTCGGGCCGCCGGCAGCCGGAGGTCGAGGGGCTGGTCGGCTTCTTCCTGAACACCCTGGTGATCCACGCCCAGTTGGCGGAGGAGGCCACGTTCCGCGAGTTGGTGGGGCAGGTGAGGACGCTGGCGCTCGAAGCCTATGCCCACCAGGACGTCCCCTTCGAGAAGCTGGTGGACGAGCTGCGCCCGCGGCGCAGCCTCAGCCACTCACCGCTCTTCCAGGTGCTCTTCGTCCTGCTGCACCAGGCCGCGGGCGCGGAGGCCGTGCCGCGAGGGCTCACGGCCGGCCCGTTTCCGGTCGAGCGTGGGACCTCCAAGTTCGACCTCATGCTCGCGCTGTTCTCCGGAGGCACCGAGGGCGACGACTTCACCGGTACGATCGAGTACGCGACCGACCTCTTCGACCGCTCGACCATCGCCCGTCTGGCGGAGCACCTGACGACTCTGGCCTCGGCGGTCGTGGCGGCGCCGGACGCGGCGCTCTCCGGCCTGCCCCTGCTCGCCGAGCCCGAGCGGCACCAGCTCCTGGCCGAGTGGAACGACACCGCGCGCCCACTACCGGACCTGCCGCTCCACCACCTCTTCGAGCGGCAGGCGGAGCGGACGCCGGACGCCCCGGCGGCTAGCTTCGGCGACCACTGGCTGACCTATGCCGAGCTGGCGCGCCGGGCGGCGCGGCTCGCCCGCCATTTGCGGCGGATGGGAACCGGCCCCGAGTCGCGGGTGGGGCTGGGCCTGGACCGCTCGCTCGAGATGGTGACCGGCGTCCTCGGCGTCCTCACGGCTGAGGCGGCC
>DASPJI010000354.1:0-6526 GCA_035628695.1 Thermoanaerobaculia bacterium
CGGTCGGTGGGGAGCTCGAGCCGTGGCGGCAGGCCCGTGAGCTGCCGGCGCCAGTAGGCGACCTCGCTCTCCAGCGCCTCGCCATCCAGCCAGGAGCGTTGCCATACCGAGAAGTCCGCGTACTGCACCGGCAGCTCCGGCAGGGGCGATGGCCCGCCCTCGGCGAAGGCCGCGTACAGGGCCGTGAGCTCCCGCACCAGGATCCCCATCGACCAGCCGTCGCCGGCGATGTGATGCAGGGTCAGCGCGACGATCTGGTCTTCCGGTCCGAGCCGCAGCAGCAGGCCGCGCAGCATCGGACTGAGGGTGAGGTCGAACGGGCGGCCGGCCTCTTCGCCCACCCGGGCGAGGGCCGTCGCCTCGCGCTGGCTCACCGGCAATCCCGACAGGTCGTCCACCGGCAGTGTGAAGGGCGCCGCCGGCTCGATCACCTGCACCGGCGAGCCATCCAACCCGGTGAACACCGTGCGCAACGCCTCGTGCCGGCGCACGATCTCGCCGAGGCAACGTGCCAGCACGCCGCCGTCCAGCGGCCCCTCGGCGCGTAGCGCCACCGCGATGTTGTAGAGCGGCCGGCCCGGCTCGAGCTGGTCGATGAGCCAGAGGCGCTGCTGAGCGAAGGAGAGAGGCAGCGGCTCACCCCGCAGCTCCGGAGCGCGGGGGACCAGCGGCGGCAGGACCCGGCCCACCCCGGACCATCGCGCCGCCTCGACCCGGGCGGCGAAGTCCTCCAGCCGGGGAGCCTCGAACAGATCGCGCAGCGGCATCTCGACGTCGAAGGCCTCCCGCAGGCGCGACATCACCCGCGTCGCCAGCAGCGAATGCCCCCCGAGGCCGAAGAAGTCGTCGGCCACCCCGACCCGCTCGAGGCCGAGGGTCTCGGCCCAGATGCCGGCGAGGATCTCCTCCGCCGGCGTCCTCGGCGCCACATGGCCTCCCTTTGGGCCCTGCCGCTCCGGCGCCGGCAGGGCCTTGCGGTCCACTTTGCCGTTCGGGGTGAGGGGCAGGGCCGGGAGCGGCACGAAGGTGGCCGGCACCATGTAGCCCGGCAGGCGCTCACGCAGTGACCGGCTCAGCTCGCCGGCGGCAACGTCGCCCACCACGTAGGCGACCAGCCGCCGGTCGCCGGGCTCCGCCTCCAGTCCCTCCCCCCGCGCCACCACGACCGCCTCGCGGACCCCCGGCACGGCGGCCAGCGCCGCCTCGATCTCCGCCAGCTCGATGCGGAAGCCGCGGATCTTGACCTGGTGATCGCGGCGGCCCAGGTACTCGAGGTCGCCGCCGGGCAGGCGGCGGGCGAGGTCGCCGGAGCGGTAGAGGCGGGCGCCGGAGCGGCCGGAGAAGGGGTCAGGAACGAAGGCCTCCGCCGTGAGCGCGGGCTGCTCCAGGTAGCCCCGGGCGACGCCGGCACCCCCGACGTGGATCTCGCCGGCGGCGAGAAGAGGCACGGGCTCGCCCCGGGGATCGAGCACGTAGATCCGCAGGTCCGGGATCGGCCGGCCGAGGAGGCTCGGCGCCGGCCGCCCTCCCGTCCCCGCGTCGTCCCGGGAGAGAGGGCGAAAGGTGACGTGCACCGTGGTCTCGGTGATGCCGTACATGTTCACCAGCCGCGGCCGCACGTCGCCGTGGCGCTCGAACCAGGGGGCAAGAGCCGCCGGCTCCAGGGCTTCGCCGCCGAAGATCACCCAGCGCAGGGGCGGCCGCGGGGCGGCCAGGCTTTGCCCCTCGGCATGGAAAAGCTGCCGGAAGGCCGAGGGCGTCTGGTTGAGCACCGTCACCCCCTCGGCGGCGATCAGCGCGGAGAGCTCGGCCGGCGAGCGGCTCGTCCAGTACGGTACGACCACCAGCCGGCCGCCCCGGGCCATTGCCCCCCAGACCTCCCAGACCGAGAAGTCGAAGGCGATGGAGTGGAACAGGCTCCAGACATCTCCCGGACCGAAGCCGAAGAAGCCGTCCGTGGCCGCCAGCAGACGGGCCACCTGGCCGTGCTCGACGACGACGCCCTTCGGGCGGCCGGTGGAGCCGGACGTGTAGATCACGTACGCCGCGTGGCTAGGCGCAGTGAGGTCGGCCGGCGCCGCGTCGTCGCCCTGATCGCCCTGCGCCAGGCCAGGGTCGTCGACGCGAACGATCACCGGCCCATCGTCCAGCGCCGGCAGCCGGTGCGCCAGGGAGCCCTGGGTGACCAGGGCGCGCGGGCGGGAGTCAGCGAGGATGGGGGCCAGGCGCTCCCCCGCCACCTCCGGATCGACCGGTACGTACGCGCCGCCAGCCTTGAGGATACCGAGCAGGCCCACGACCAACTCGGGAGACCGCTCGACGAAGAGGGCGACCCGCGTCTCCGGGCCGACGCCGAGGCGGCGCAGGCGGTGGGCCAGCCGGTTGGCGGCGCGGTCCAGCCCGGCATAGGTGAGGTGGTGCCCATCCCCGCCGTCTCCGGTGACGGCCACCGCTTCGGGCGACCGCGCCGCGGCGGCGGCGAAGAGGCCGGTGAGGGTCGCTTCGGCCGCGCCGGCCGGCACCTCGTACGCCGGCCGGTTCCACTCCACGATCGCCTGCCGGCGCTCCGCCGGGCTCAGCAGCGGCAGGTCGTCCAGCGGGCGCTCGGGATCGGCGGCCGCTCCGCCGAGGAGGGTCGACAGGTGATGGAGCATGCGCTCCACCGTGGCGGTGTCGAAGAGGTCCGCGCTGGCCTCGGCGCCGCCGGAGAGCCCGCCGCCATCGCTCTCGAGGAGCAGCGTCAGGTCGAAGCGCGAGGTGCCGGTATGGAGCGGCGCGAGCTCCACCGCCAGGCCGGGGAGCCGCGGCGCGCGGGCCGGCGTCTCCTCGAAGCTCAGACAGACCTGGAACAGCGCGCCCCGGGACCCGTCCTGAGAGGAGGCGCGCCGCGGCGCCAGGGCCTCCACCAGGCGCTCGAAGGGGAGGTCGCCGTGGTCGAAGGCGCCGAGGGCCATCTCCCGCGTCGGGCCGAGCAACGCCCCCAGGCCGGGCGCGCCGTTCAGGCGCAGACGCAGGGGCAGGGCGTTGACGAAGAAGCCGGCCACACCGTCGAGCTCGGACCGGTCGCGGTTCGCCATCATAGTGCCGGCGACGCCATCGGTCTGGCCGCTCAGACGGGAAAGCAGGGCGCCGAAGCCGGCGAGGACAGCCATGAACAGCGTCGCGTCCTGGCGCCGGGCCACCTCCCGCAGGCGCGCCACCGTGGGCGCCGGCAGGGCGAAGGGCACCGCCGTCCCGCGCCAGCTCGGCGCAGGAGGCCGCGGCCGGTCCGCCGGCAGCTCCAGGGCTTCGGGGGCGCCGGCCAGGGCCTCACGCCACCAGCCGAGCCGGCGGTCCAGGGCCTCGCCAGTCAGCCAGCCGCGCTGCCACAGGGCGTAGTCCGCGTACTGGACGGGAAGCGGCGGCAAAGCCGGCTCCTCGCCGGCCGGCCGGTAGAGGGCCTCCAGATCGCGGAACAGGACGCCGATGGACCAGCCGTCGGCGGCGATGTGGTGGAGCGTGAGCACCAGCAGATGGTCCTCCGGCGCGAGGCGCAGGAGGAGGCCGCGGACGACCGGCCCAGTGGCCAGGTCGAAGGGCCGGCGGACCTCCGCGGCGGCGCGACGCCATGCCTCGTCCTCCGGCTCGGTGTCGAGCTCCAGGTCGGCCATTTCCAGGGGGAACGGCGCGGCTGGCAGGACGCGCTGCACCGGCCCCGTGCTCCCGTCGGCGAAGACCGTCCGCAGGGACTCGTGGCGGGCCAGCAGACCGTCCAGCGCGCGCTGGAGGAGCGCGGGGTCGAGGCGTCCCCGCAGGCGCGCGGCCACGGGGATGTTGTAGACCGCCTGGCCGGGCACCAGCCGGTCGAGGAACCAGAGCCGCTCCTGCGCGAAGGAGAGGGGGATCTCGGCCGGCCGCGGCTCCGACCGCTGCTCCAGCAGCAAGAGCGGCGCCTCACCGGCTATGCCCGCGTCACGGACGCGCCTCACCTCGGCGGCCAGCTCGGCCACGGTCGGCTGCGCGAAGACCCAGGAGAGCGGCAGCTCCACGCCGAACGCCTCGCGCACCCGCGCCACCACCCGGGCCGCCAGCAGCGAGTGGCCGCCCAATTCGAAGAAGCCGTCGTGGATCCCCACCCGCTCGGCCCGCAGCAGGTCGGCCCATAGTCCGGCCAGCACCTCCGTTATCGGATCCCGCGGATCCCGCGGCCCGCCGGCGCTCTCCGGCCGGCCGGCGGCCGGCAGCCCGGTGCTCATAACGGCCAGCGCCCGCCGGTCCACCTTGCCGTTGATCGTCAGCGGCAGGGACGCCAGGAAGACGAAATCCGCCGGCACCATCGAATCGGGCAGGCGCTCGCGCAGGTACCGTCGCAGGTCGGCGGTGGACGGGGCGGCGCCCCCGGAAGGCACCACCCAGGCGGTCAGGCGCCGCTCTCCGCCCGCGCCGGCCAGGGCGAGGACCACGGCCTCGCGCACCTCCGGATGGGCCGCGAGAGCCGCCTGGACCTCCCCGGGCTCGACCCGGAAGCCGCGGATCTTGACCTGGTCGTCGATGCGTCCCAGGTACACAAGCGAGCCGTCCGGCCGCCGGCGGGCGAGGTCGCCGGTCCGGTACAGACGCTCGCCCGGTACGGGCGAGAAGGGATCCGGGACGAAGCGCTCGGCCGTCAGGGCGGGCCGCGCGTGATAGCCGCGCGACACCCCGTCGCCGCCGATGTAGACCTCGCCGGCGGCGCCGGAGGGCACCGGCCGCAGCCCGGCGTCGAGCAGGTACACGCGGGTGCCCGCGACAGGATGGCCGATCGGCGGGATCCCCTCCTCGCCGTGCGGCAGGACCGCGAAGGTCGAGTAGGTCGTGGTCTCCGAGGGGCCGTAGAGGTTGAGCAGCCGCCGGACCGCGGGCTGCCCGTGGAGCCGCCGCACCAGGTCCGGGGTCAGCGCCTCGCCCGCCAGGTTCACCGTCAGCTCGCCAGAGGCGAGGGCCCGGAGCTCGACCAGCTCGGCGATGGCGGACGGCACGGTGTTGACCAGGGTCACCTCGGACGCGGCGGCCAGCGAGGCGAGCTCCAGGGCGTTGGCGGCGAGGATCACCCGGCCGCCATTGGCCAGGGGGACGAACAGCTCGAAGACCGAGAGGTCGAAGGCGGCGGACGTCGACGCCAGCACGCCGGCGAGCTCCCGCTCCTCGAATGTCCGGCGCGCCCAGCGCACCAGTGCCACGGCGTTCCGGTGCGCGATGGCGACCCCCTTGGGGTGCCCGGTGGAGCCGGAGGTATAGATCAGATAGGCGAGGTCGCCCGGCAGGACGGCCCGCGCGGATCCAGGATCGATGGCTCCAGGCTCGCTCCCGGCGGCCGGCTCCCCCCCCTCCACCAGCACCACCCGGCCCGGGTGGCGCGGCAGCCGCTGCAGCAGCGGCTCGCGGGTGACCAGCACCGCCGCGCCCGCGTCCTCCAGCAGCAGGCCCAGCCGCTCCCCGGGATAGGCCGGGTCCAGGGGCAGGTAGGCCCCTCCCGCTTTCAGCACCGCCAGGAGCGCCGTCACCAGGCCGGCCGAGCGCTCCAGGTAGACGCCGACCACCGACTCGGGGCCTACGCCCTGAGCGCGCAGCCGCTGGGCCAGCCGGCCGGCCCGCCGGTCCAGCTCGCCATAGGTCAACCGCTCGCCGCCGGCCACCAGCGCCTCCGCCTCCGGGGTCCGCGTGGCCTGGGCTTCGAACAGCTGGTGCAGACAGGCGTCCGGCGCCGTCTCCGCGGGGGCGTTCCAGGCCAGGAGCTGGCGCCGCTCGGCAAGGGTAAGTAGCGGCAGGTCTCCTACGGGCCGGCCGGCGTCCTCGCTGAGGCCAGCGAGCAGGGCCTCCAGGTGCCCGCCCATCAGCGCGATGGAGGAGGCGTCGAACAGATCGCGGCTGTACTGGAAGGAGGCCAGCAGGCCGCCGCCGTTCTCGCCGTCCTCGCCGGTCTCGCTGATCTCAGCCATCGCCAGAGTCAGGTCGAGTTGCACGCGGCTCTCGCCCAGGGAGAGGGACTCGAGCTCCAGCCCGCCGACGTCGAGGCGCGCCCCCTCCTCGCCGAGGACGGCCGCAGCCAGTCCGGCGAGCCGCCCACCGGCGGGTTGCCCCGGATAGAGGACGAACATCGCCTGGAACAGCGGCGACCTGCCCGCCTGGCGCTCCGGCTGCAGCCGCTCGACCAGCAACGGGAAGGGATAGTCCTGGTGCTCCAGCGCTCCCGCCACGGATTGCCGCGTGCGGCGCAGCAGGTCGGTGGCCGAAGGGTCGCCGGTGAAGTCGGCCCGCAGGACCACGGGCTGGACGAGGTAGCCCACCAGGTCCGCGAAGCGGCGGTGGGCTCGGCCCGCAGCGGGCGATCCCACCAGCACGTCGAGCTGACCCGAGTGCCGGTGGAGCAGCGTCTGGAACGCGGTGAGGAGCACGGTGAAGAGCGTCGTCCCCTGGGAGCGGCCCAGCTCGCGCAGGCGGCCCACGGTCTCCGGCCCCAAGCGCAGCGCCAGCGAGGCGCCACGGTCCGAGAGCAGCGGCGGGCGCG
>DASPJI010000355.1:0-20683 GCA_035628695.1 Thermoanaerobaculia bacterium
GGACCGCCGTCGAGTCCAGCGGATGCTCGGCGCCGCGGATGCGGAGGAAGCCGGCGGACAGCTCGAAGGTCTTGGGGCCGAAGCCGGCGATGGAGAGGAGCGACTTGCGGGAGCGGAACGGGCCGTTCTTGTCCCGGTGCTCCACCACCGCCCGCGCCAGCCGCTCCGAGAGGCCCGACACCCGGCGGAGCAGCGGCGCCGAGGCGGTGTTGAGCTCCACGCCGACGCGGTTGACCGCCCCCTCGACCGCGGTGTCCAGCTCCCGCTCCAGCGCCTTCTGGTCGACGTCGTGCTGGTACTGGCCCACCCCCATCGAACGCGGCTCGATCTTCACCAGCTCGGCGAGCGGGTCCTGAAGGCGCCGGGCGATCGAGACCGCGCCGCGCAGCGAGACGTCGAGCTGCGGCAGCTCCTCGCGTGCCACGGCCGAGGCCGAGTAGACGGAGGCGCCGGTCTCCGGGACGATGGCGACGACCACCTCCTCGATCCCGGCCTCGCGCACCGCCTTCCTGGCGAACGCCTCGGTCTCGCGGCTGGCGGTGCCGTTGCCCACCGCCACAGCCTTGACCGCGTGCTGGCGGATCAGCCCCACGACGATGGCCGCCGCCCGGGCCTCGTCGGCGTGCGGCGGGATGGCGTGGATGACGTCGGTCGCCACCACCCGGCCGGTGGGGTCGACCACCGCCATCTTGCAGCCGGTGCGGTAGCCGGGGTCGAGCCCCATGACCGCGTACTGGCCGAGCGGCGCCTGGAGGAGCAGCGCCTCGAGGTTGGCCCGGAAGACGGCGATGGCCTGGGCTTCGGCGCGCTCCCGCATCTCGGAGCGCACCTCGTTGGTGATCGACGGCCGGAGCAGCCGCTTGTAGCCGTCGGCGGTGGCGGCCACCACCTCCCGGCCGCAGGGGGTGTCGACCGGCACTCCCCAGGACATGGCGAGGTGGCCGACCTCCCGCTCGTCCTCGATGCGGAGGTCGGAGAGCAGGAAACCCTCGCGCTCGCCGCGCAGGATGGCGAGCAGGCGGTGGGAGGGGATGTCCTTGCCCGCCTCCTGGTGATCGAAGTAGTCGCGATAGACGAGCGCCTCCGGATCCTTCTCCTTGCCGGGCATGACGGCGACGGTGAGCCGCCCCTCGTTGGCGAGCACCCGGCGCAGCTCGGCGCGGTGCTCGGCGTTCTCGGACAGGCGCTCGGCGAGGATGTCGCGCGCCCCGGCCAGGGCCGCCGCGGCGTCCTCCACCCCCTTCTCCGGATCGATGAAGGGGCGCGCCAGCTCGTCGGCCGGGGTGGAGCCCGTAGCAGCGGCCAGGACGGCCTCGGCCAGCGGCTCGAGCCCCTTCTCGCGGGCGATCTGGGCGCGGGTGCGGCGCTTCGGCTTGTAGGGGAGGTAGAGGTCCTCCAGCTCCTGCTTGCCGACGGCGGCGCGGATGGCCGCCTCCAGCTCGCCGGTGAGCTTGCCCTGCTCGCGGATGCTGTCGAGGATGGCATCGCGGCGCTCGGCGAGCTCCAGGAAGTACTCGCGCCGCTTGAACACGGTCTCGAGCTGCAGGTCCTCGAGGCCCCCCGTGGCCTCCTTGCGGTAGCGCGCCACGAAGGGGACGGTCGCCCCCTCCGCAAAAAGGTCGGACGCGGCCGCCACCTGCTGCGGCCGGCACCCCACCTCCGACGCGATGATCTCGACGAAACGGCTCTCCAGGACTGCGCTCTTGCTCATCGACTCCTCCAGCTCCTCCAAGATGACGGACAGCGTATCCTCCAGAAAGAGGGGCCGGACCGCAAGGGGGTAGAAACAGTACAGGGAGAGGCCCGACTACTTGCGGCCCCACCAGTAGAAGGGACGCCGCTTCTGGTTCATGACGGCAAGGATACGGACGGAGTCGGGGCGGACCGAGTAGAGCAGGTCGTAAGGAAAACGGCGAAGGATCTTGCGGCGGACCGTCCCCCGGACAATGGGCGCGGATTCAGGATAGTCGAGGATCTGTTCGAACGCGTCCTCGATCTCGCTGACGAATGCCCTCCCGAGGCCGGGACTTTCGGCATCGTAGTAGTCCACCGCTTCATCGAGCTCTTTTTTGGCGAGAGGAGCCAGCGAGAGAGAGCGTTTCACCTGAGCCTGGCCCTGATCTCGCGCAGAACCTCCTCGGCAGGGATCGCGGTGGCCCCCCCCTCGTCGAGCTCCCGGTCGCGGCGCTCTGCTTCCTCGAACCACAGGTTCTCGATCTCGGCCTCAGATAGATCCTCGAGGCTGTGCAGCAGCGTCGTGGCGAGCTTCGCCCGACCGTTGGGGTTCAGCTTGAGGGCTTCAGCTTCGATATCCGCTAGGTTCATGGCGATCACCTCCTCGGGCAGGTCAGAATTATAGCCGCGACTTCCCGGGAACCTTTCCCCCGCTGCCGCGTTATGAGGGCTGGAGAGCGACGATGATCGACCCCATCGAGGCGGTGCACTTGGGAGACGAGGAGCAGCCCGACGACGCCGAGCTGATGGCGCGGGTGCGGACCGGCGACCGCCATGCCTTCGCGCGGCTGGTCGACCGGCACAAGGACGCGGTGGTCAACTACGTCGCCCGCCTGACCGGCAGCCGCGACCGCGCCGAGGATCTGGCCCAGGAGACCTTCCTCCGGCTGTTCCGCGCCGCGGCGGGCTACCTGGAGCAGGGACACCTCCGTGCCTACCTCTACCGCATCGCCACCAACCTGGTGCGCTCCGAGGAGCGGCGGGAGCGGCGGCTGCGCCTCCTCCTTCCCTTCCTGGGGCCGGACCGGCCGCACGCCGAGCCGGCGGCGCCGTCCGGGCTGCTGCGCCAGGAGATCCACCGCAAGGTGGCCGCGGCGGTGGCGGAGCTGCCCCTGCGCTTCCGGGTCCCCCTCGTGCTGCACGAGATCGAGGGGTGGCCCTACGCCGACATCGCCCGGGAGCTGGGGTGCCGCGAGGGGACGGTCAAGTCGCGCATCCACCGCGGACGGCAACAACTGAAGCAGGAGCTCGAGCCCTACTGGAACGGAGGTACGCCATGGAAGATCAACCGCTAGGCCGGCTACTGCGCGAGCTGCCCCGGGAACGGGCGGGGGACCGCTTCACCGCCCGCGTCCTCGAAGGATTGGACGGCGGCCGCCGCCCCGCGCGGCGCTCCGGGTGGGCGCTCGCTACGGCGGCCCTCCTCGCCCTCCTGGTCTCGGGCGTCCTGGTGGAGCGCCGGGGGCTTCGGCAGGGCGAGCCGGCCCATTCCGAGGCCGGGGAGGCGCGGCAGGCGCTCGAGGAGATCCGCGACGAGCACGAGCGCCTAGCCCGCGAGCTGGAGCGGCTCCAGTCCCTCAGCGAGGGGCAGGGCGACGCGCCGGGGATCGTCTACCTCGGCGGCAACGAACGCATGGACCTGGTCCTGGACCTGGGACGGATGCCGGAGGGGACCCTCCCCGCATCCTATGGCTCCGAGACCTTCTGACATCAACGTGAACAGGGAGATATCCACGATGAACAGCAGAGCACTCTTTCGCAAGACGGCCTGGGCCCTCGCCCTCGGCCTGGTGACCCTCGCGCCCGCCGTTTCCGCCAATGCCGGGGCGGATCAGGGGGACGACAAGGAGAAGAAGGTCGAGAAGCGGCGCATCGTCATCGTCGACAAGAACGGCGAGCGGCAGGTGATCGAGGGCGAAGGGCCCAGCGTCCGCCGCGGCTATCTGGGCGTCGGCCTCACCGACCTCACCCCCGAGCTGCGCGCCCACTTCGGCGCCAGCGAGAGCGCCGGGGTCATGGTCTCCAGCGTCGAGCCCGGCAGCCCGGCCGACAAGGCGGGGGTCAAGGTCGGCGACATCATCACCTCGTTCGACCGCGACGCCGTGAAGTCGAGCTGGGACGTCCGCTCCAAGGTGCGCGGCTACGAGGACGGCCAGCAGGTGGCGCTCGAGGTGGTGCGCGACGGCCGGGCGCAGTCCTTCACCGCCTCCATGGTCCAGCGGGAGCGGCCGGAGTTCGACGTCACGCCCTTCTTCTTCGGCAAGGACGGCAAGGTGGACCCGAAGCTCTTCCACTTCGAGGGCGACCTCCGGAACATCGAGACGATCCAGATCCCGAGCTGGGACAAGGAGGGCGGCCCCGGCGGCCCCGGTCCCCGCGTCCAGGTGCTCCGCAGCCGTGAGGTCGAGCTCGAGAAGCAGCTTCAGAAGCTCGAGAAGCGGATCGCCGAGCTGGAGAAGCAGCTCGACCGGAAGAACTAGGCGCTGCGGCTCCCTTCTCTTCGGCCCCGGGGGGACGTACCCCCCGGGGCCGCTCTTTCTTCAGCCTCAGAAAGCCAGCAGCTCGCGGGCCGCGGCGAGCACTTTGTCCTTGCCGGGGAGCAGCTCGTTCTCGAGCACCCGGGAGTAGGGCACCGGGCGGTCCGGATAGGTGACCCGGCGCACCGGCGCGTCGAGCCAGGGGAAGGCGGCGTCCGCCAGGCGGGCCGCCACCTCGGCGCCGAAGCCCAGGGTGAGCTGCGCCTCGTGGACCACCAGCGCCCGGCCGGTCTTCTTCACCGACGCCAGCACCGTCGCCTCGTCGTACGGCACCAGCGTCCGCAGGTCGATGACCTCGGCCTCGACGCCCCCCTTGGCCAGCTCGCCGGCCAACTCCATCGCCGTCCAGGTGGAGGCGCCGTAGCCGACCAGGGTCAGGTGCCGGCCGGGGCGCAGCACCCGCGCCTCGCCGAGCACCGCCACGTCGTCCCCCTCGGGGAGCACCTCCTTGATCCGCCGGTAGAGGAACTTGTGCTCGCAGACGATCACCGGGTTGGGGTCGCGGACCGCCGCCTTGAGCAGCGACCGGGCGTCCGCGGCCGTCGCCGGGCAGACCACCTTGAGCCCGGCGGTGTGGGCGAACCACCCCTCCGGGTTCTGGGAGTGGAACGGGCCGGCACCGACGCCGCCGCCGGTGGGGAGCTTGATCACGATCGGGCAGGGCACCTGCCACCGGTAGTAAAGCTTCGCCGCCACGTTGACGAGCTGGTTGAAGCCGCAGGAGATGAAGTCGCCGAACTGCATCTCGATCACCGGCCGGAAGCCGAGGACCGCGGCGCCGATGGCGATGCCGATCGTGCCGCTCTCGGCGATCGGCGTGTCGAGCACCCGGTCGGGCCAGCGGGCGTGGAGCCCCTTGAAGGTGCGGAACGCCCCCTCGAACGGGCCGATGTCCTGGCCCATGAGGATCACCGACTCGTCGCGCTCCATCTCCTCCAGCAGCGCCTGGTTGGAGGCGTCGGCGTAGGTGGTCTCCTTGGCCCCCGCGGACCGGCCTGTGTGGACCGCCGGCGCCTTGGGAGCCTCCGGAGTCTCCGGGACGGGGGCGAGCGCCGGCCGCATCGCCCAGTCCGGCGGCGGGTAGGCGGCGTCGAGGGCGGACGAGATCGCCCGCTCCACCAGCTCGGCGGTGCGGGCCTCGAGCCGGGCGCGCAGCCCGGCGTCGAGCACCCCCTCCTCCTCCAGCCTCTTGGCGTAGGCCGGCACCGGATCGGCGGCGCGGTAGGCGGCGAGCTCGTCGGCGGGGACGACCTTCAGCGAGTCGTCCCCTTCGCTGTGGCCGCGCATGCGGCCGAGCATCGCCTCGATGAGGGTGGGGCCGTGGCCGGCGCGGGCGCGGGCGACGGCGCGGTCCAGCACCTCGGCCATGGCGTCCGGGTCGTTGCCGTCCACCGTCTCGGCCGGGATGCCGTAGCCCGGGCCGCGGTCGCTCAGGCGCTTGGCGGCGTACTGGAGATGGGCCGGGGTCGAGAAGGCGTAGCGGTTGTTCTCGATGATCAGGATCAGCGGCAGCTTCCAGACGGCGGCCATGTTGAGCCCCTCGTGGAAGTCGCCGGTCGAGGTGGCGCCGTCGCCGATGAAGTTGATGGCGACGCGGTCGGTGCCGCGCTGCCGGAACGCGAAGCCGCAGCCGGCGGCGACCGGGATCATCGAGCCGAGGTGGCTGATCATGCCCAGGTGGAGGATGCCGTTCTCCGGCGCCAGGTAGCCGTAGTGGAACGAGCGCTCGAACCCCTGGGAGAAGCCGTCGGCCTTGCCGAGGAGCTGGCAGGCCAGCCGGTAGAGGATCCGCTCCGGGTCGGGGCGCCGGCCGTCGGGGTCGCCGAAGCCGAGGCCGGGGAAGGCGCGCGCCGGATCGAGATAGACCGGCAGGATCGCCCCGAGGTCGCGGTGCAGCGTGCAGAGCGCGTCCCCCGACTCCAAGGCCAAGCCGGCGGGGATGGTGGTGGCCTCGTTGCCGACCTCGCTGTACCACTTGGACACGCGGCCGGTGAGCAGCAGGGCCTCGAAGCGGGAGTCGAGGTCCCGCGTCAGCTTCATGAAGGCATATCGCAGCAGGCGCTCCCGCGGAGTATGGAACGGGTTGCGGAACGCCCGCGGCTGGAGAAGGGCTGTCGTCGTCATAACCGGCGCAGTGTATCAGGGGCCGTGAACAGGTTATTTCGCGGCTTGCAGGGCGCGGATCTCGCGCTCGAAGCGCTTGCGATGGTGGTTCTCGGGGTCCATCTGGAGCAGGATCTTGAACGCCAGCTCGGCCTTGGGCAGGTCCTTCTGGCCGAGGAAGGCCTCGACCTGCTTGACCCCCTGCTCGATCGACTGCTGCCGCCGGTGCTCGGCCTCGAGCCGCTCCACCTCGCCGAACATGGCGGCCGCGCGCGGCGTCCCCGGCAGCGAGGCCGCGAGCTCGCGCGCCACCTCGCGGGCGGCGAGCCAGTCGTGCGCCTTGACCGCGGCCTTGTAGCGGCGGTCGAAGACGGCGATCTGCCCCTCCTGCTGGGTGCGGGTGCGCACCTCGTCCAGGCGCTCGCGGTAGAAGTCGAGGGTGACCCGCGGCAGGTCGAGGGAGGCGAGCTGGTCGAGCTGGCGCTGGGCCTCCTCCAGCTTGCCGGCGCCGAGCGCGGCCTCGAACAGGCGGCGCCCCTCCTCCAGCTCCGACTCCTGGCGCGCCTCCTTCTCGGCGGCCTCCATCTCCAGATGGAAAGCCGCGGCCCGCTCGCCGGTCGGATCGCTGCGCACCAGGGCGTCCAGCTCGCGCCGGGCGGCCTTGAAGTCGCGCCGGGCGATCGCCTCGCGGCCGGCGGTCTGTGCCGTGGTCAGGCGCTTCTGCCGCTCCAGCTCCTGGGCCAGGGCGTCGACGCGCCCCTGCAGCTCGGAGCGGCGGGGGTGCTTCGGCTGCAGCTCCAGCAGCGTCTCCAGCGCCAGGCGGGCGAGGGGGAGCTGCTTCTTCTGCAGATAGTTGGTGAGCACCTGCTCGGCTTCGGCGACCCGGCGCTCCGGGGAGGGCGCTTCCTGGTTCTCGGCCACGCGCTGCGCCTCCTGCGGGGGCTGGGGGGACTGGACGGGAGCCGGCGCGGGCACAGGCGCGGGAGGCGGCGGCGCGAGCTCGCGGGCGAGCGCCTCGACCCGCTCCTCCAGCTCGGCCCGGCGGGGGTGCCCGGGCTGCAGCTCCAGCAGCGTCTCCAGGGCCATGCGGGCGAGGGGGAGCTGCTTCTTCTGCAGATACCCGTCGAGCACCTGCTCCGCTTCGGCGGTGCGGCGCTCGCGGTCGGCCGCGGCTTGCGCGGCCTGGGCCGCCTGGGCCGCCGCCTGCGCGGCCTGCTCCGCCGCCCGCGCCGCCGCCTGGGCTTCGAGGGCCTGGCTCAGCCGCTCCTTGAGCCGGGCGGTCCCGACGGCCCGGGGGTGGGACACCTCCATCTTGCCGATGAGGTCCCGCGCCTCGTCGAGGCGTCCGGCGGCGAGGGCGGCCTCGGCGCGGGAGACGTCGGGGGCGCTCTCCTGGGTCCGCCGGCCGGCGCGCTCGATCTGGGCGAGCAGCTCCGCCCGCTCGTCGCGCGACAGCTCGCTCGAGCTGCGCGGCTTCGGTGCGGCGGGACGGACCATGGGCGGGATGGGGATCTCCTGCGTCTCGGCGGCGCTCAGGCCGCGGGCCACCGCGTCCAGCTCCTGGATGAAGACGGCGGCGTCGGGGTAGCGGTTGTCGCGCTCGCGCTCCAGCGCCTTGAGGACCACGCGGTCGAGCTCCTTGGGGACCTGGACGTTGGTGTTGCGGCCGGTGAGCGGCAGCGGGTCCTCGGACAGGCGCTTGAAGATGAAGCCGTGCTGGCTCTCGGAGTCGAACGGCGGCAGGGCGCAGATCATCTCGTAGAGCACCTGGCCGAACGAGTAGATGTCGGTGCGCAGGTCGAGCGCCTCGCCGTCGACCGCCCGCGCCTGCTCGGGGGAGCAGTAGCGGAGCTTGCCCATGAACATCCCCACCTGGGTGATCTCGAAGTCGCGGTTGGCGGTCGAGTCCTCCAGCGTCTTGGCGAGGCCGAGGTCGATGATCTTGAGCAGCGGCTGGCCGCGCCGGTCGTGGGTGATCATCAGGTTGTCCGGCGACACGTCGCGGTGGACGATGCCCGCGTGGTGGACCGCCTCGAGGCCGCGCAGGGCCTGGATGCCGAGCTGGATGGCCATGGGCAACGGGAACGGCCCCTGCTGGCGGATGCGGTCGCCGATGTCGCGCCCCTCGATGTGCTCCCAGACCATGTAGAAGCTGCCGTCCGGCAGGGTCGAGAAGTCGTAGAGGATGGCGACGTTGGGGTGCTTGATCTGGGTGGCGAGGCGGGCCTCGCGCATGAAGCGCTTCTGCGCCGACGAATCGGCGGCGAGGTCCTGGCGCAGGATCTTGACCACCCGCAGCTCGTGCAGGTGGAGGTGGCGCACCTGATACACCTCGCCCATCCCGCCGCTGGCCAGGCGCTGCACGATCTCGTACTTGCCGTCGAGGACAGTCCCCGGTTCACGAACGTTCAAGGCGGTTCCCCTCGGAGTGAGGGTCCATTGTACCGTGAAGGGGAGGTGGGGGGCGGCCCCCCGCGACCACGAGAGCCGCCCACCTATCTAAAAGGAAGGGCCTACTCCCCCGCCCGGGCCGCCACCCGCTCATCCAGGATGGCGCCGCAGCGCTCCAGGGGGGAGAGGCCGGCGGCGTCCAGGACGTTCGCCAGCGACTCCGGCGCCCGCAGCAGGTGGATGGCCATGTTCATGGAGTCCACCAGCTTCTCGTCGAAGAGATGGCTTCGGCCGACGACCTCGCCGCTCTCCAGGGTGATGGAGTAGGTGCCGTCGGGGTTGCGGTCCTTCCGGAGGAGGAGCATCGGCTCGCGGCCGGTGCCGGGGAGGACGCCGGCGGCGACGAGTGCGAGCCATGCGGACGGGAAGGCCACCGTGGGCGCGAAGCCGCGGGCCGGGCTCTCGCCGAGCCGGAACACCCCGAAGCCCTCCCCCGGGACCTCCTCGATCCGCCACGGACCGGCGACGTCCGCCTCCGGCGCGGCGGGACCCTCGTCCCGCTCGGCCATGCGGTCCAGGAACGAAGCGGTGAAGGCGTTGGGCTGCTCGGACGCACTGCTACCATGAGTGAAGCTACGCATAAAGGGTTACCTCCCTTTTTGTGTGGCGAGGCTCGGGAGGGAGGTCTGAACTCCCACCCGGGCCGCCACACGGTGTCTGTGAACCGCGGCCGGCACCACGCCGGACCACGGGTGCTGCGTACTTCCTGATACAAGAATCCTAGAACGAAGGTGGGGCAGAAGTCAACGCCCCTTCGCGGGACTTCATACCCCCGGTACCGACAGCGGTATCCCCTCGGCAAAAAACCAAGGTACATCCGAACGCGGCGCCGCCCGACCCAGGCGCCGCGCTCCGGATATGCACGTCAATTGTCAAAGAACCTGGCGCCGGCCCTGCGGCTTCGCGCCATCAACATCAATGATGCCACAGATCCCCCCGGCAAGACACTGTTGACAACTAGATCTCATGCGTTGTAGATTCTCGCCGCTGGATTCAACGCGAGAGGAGAAAGATCTACCGATGAGTCGGCTGTCCAACCAAAACGGATGCTGTCCAGGGAAGCTGGATGCCGTCCGGTCCGTTCGGGAAGCGATCCGGGGCGTCAGGACGGCTACTGGAGCGGCGGGTATCGATCCGCCGCGTCCGGGAAGCCGCCCGAGCCGTCCGGATGGAATCCGCGGCGCCGGGAAGGCATCCGGCGGGTCCGGGAAGCGTCCGAGCCGTCCGGGAAGCGCCCGGGGACCGCCCCGGGGCCGTTCGAGGAGATCTGGCGTCCCCATCCGGGCCGGGAGCGCGTCGCTGCCGGGCCCGTACAAGCCGAACCATGCTTATAAAAGGAGAAGGACCATGGCGAGTCTGTCGTTTGCGGAAGAGCTGAACCTGAACACCCTGCTGACCAACAACCTGCGTTCCCATCTCGGGGAGATGCCGCACCTGACCGGGCTCCACAACGAGCTCGAGGGCCTGGTTTCCCAGGGGAGGCTCCTGGAAGACCAGCGGGGCTTCTACGAGGGCCAGCTGCGGCACACCAACGCCCAGCGGCGGGAGCTGGAGAAGAAGGGGCGCGAGCTGCGGCAGCGCCTGGCCTCGGCGCTGCGCAGCAGCTTCGGGCTGGACAACCAGAAGCTGCTGGAGTTCGGCGTCAAGCCGCGCGCCGTCCGCCGCCGCCGGCCGAAGCCCGACGAGCCGGTGCTCGAAGACCGTGCCGATGCTCAGTAATCAGTAGGAAGCAAGCCCGGCGCTCCAGTCCTTGGACCGGAGCGCCGGGTGCCCCGTTCTTTGACAACTGAATTGTGACGGGGGCGCCGCCGTGTCCAAGGCCGCGCCCCCCCGAGGGCTCCTCCGTCCGACAGGAGGAAACCCGCCCGGCGGAGGTCCGATCCCTCCGGCGGGCGGGGGATTTGCCGCCGGCTTCAGATCACCGCCCCATCCCTGAAATCCGCCCGGCCGCCGCCCGCAGCTCCGCGACGATGCTCTCGAGATCCCCCAGCTCCTCCCGCAGGATTCCGTACAGCTCCTCGGGCGTGACCTGGTCGTAGAAGTGAGTCAGCCGGTTGCGGTAGCCGGCGATGAGCACGAACCTCTTTCCAGTTTCGGGATCGAGAACCAGGCCGTGCTCGACCGCGAGCTGCGCCACCTTCTTGTACTCCAGCGTGCCCTCTCCGAACTGCTTCGCCAGCAGATGGCGCGCTGTGTCCAGGAGCGCCTCGATGGTTCGCCGGAGCAAGGACTCCGCGGCCGCGGCGTTGCGGAAATCCTCCAGGAATGTTTCAAAGGAATCCACCGGCAGAGCGCGCAGGTCGCGCAATCCACTCTCGACAAGGCCGAGACGGTCGTGGACGACCTTGAGGCTGATGGTCCCCCGGGTCACGTCGTGCTGGCTCCGAAGAAATCCTTTTCCAACTGCCGCTGGATCGGCAGCAGCTCCGAGGCCTCCCGCATCACCCGCAGCTCATAGAAGTCGGCCGCGTCGGAGTCGGGGGCGGCGATGCGGTGACCGTCGATGGCGTTGAACTGGAAGATGGGGTCCACGCGGTGCAGAGGGACGAGATCGACCCGGAGCGGCTCGAAGAGGTCCTCGAATTCGATCTGGAGCTGGGCGAGGACGCGGAACGACGCGTCGGCATCGGGCTTCCGGAAGGCGACTCCCACATCGAGATCCGAGCCCGCCGGGTCCACCGCCTCGCCGGCGAGCAGCCGCAGCCCGTCGTCGGCGCGCGAGCCGAAGAGATAGACCGCCAGGAGGCCGCGGTCGCGGCAGATCCGGTCCAGAGCCTCGCGCTTCGCCCCTCCGTCCATGGCGCCGCTGATTATGGCATGCTCCCCAAGAGCAGAAGGAGCAGACGATGTCCGAACGAGAGCTATGGGACCTCGAACGACAGTTCTGGACCGGCGGCGCGCCGATCTATGAAGAGCGCCTGGCTCCGGAATCTCTCATGGTGTTCCCCCAGCCCGCGGGCGTTCTGGACCGGGCCGCCACGATCGCCGCGATTCAGCAAGCTCCGCGCTGGGAGGACGTCCGTTTCAGCTCGCAACGGATCGCCTTTCCGGGCCCACAGGTCGCGGTCCTGGTCTACGAAGCGACAGCCGACCGCAGCGCGCCGGATACGGAGTACGCGGCGCAATGCAGCTCGACCTACGTAAAGCTCGGCGGGAGCTGGAAGCTCGCTCTCCACCAGCAGACTCCTGCGGCCCGCCGAGCGTAGGCCGATCGGCCTGCGCCTGCGTCTCGAGCCCGCCACGGCCGAAGAGGCGCCACCGGCCGAGACCAAGGCCGGCGGCGACCTCCTCAACCCGCCTCGCGCTGTTGCTCCTCTACCGGCTGAGAAGCGGCCTGAGCCCCACTCTTCCACTCGGAGTCCACGATACGAAAGAGCTCGTCCCAGACCAGGGGAGTCCGCCAATACTCGGTGTGGGCGACCAGGGGGATGCTGGAATAGCGGTCCTCCTTATTGTGAACGCTCCGCGGATGGCCCTTCCCGTCGTCGAAGAGCTCGAGCGAGCCGCAGATGATGTCATCCTTCGAGAAGACGTTGATCCATGGGAACGTTCGATGGTCGTAGTTCCTGATCAGCGGCTGGACAGCATTGGCCAGAGCCTCGCGAGTGTCCGAGGTGCGGCTCCCCTGGATCTGGAACAGGTAGGCGATCTTGTCGAGGGGGGAGCCGAAGGTCAGGAACAGGCAGGTCCTGTCGGCGACATCGGAGGTCGAGCCCGACAGCAGGTCCTCGTTGATGAGGCAGTTGAGCGTATCGTAGGCCACCACAGAGCCCAGGGAATGCCCCACCACTGCGATCCGGTCGTACTCGGGACTCCCGTCCGCCGAGCGCGAATAGACGGCGCGGGCGGTCTTCAACACCTCTTTCTTGATCTGATCCCGGATCTCATTGAACCGGTCCAGCTTGTGGGGCGACACATACGCCGCCACGTCTCCCAGATATTGGACAAGGAAGCTCCGCGCGAAGGCGCTGAGCGCGATCAGCACCGACCAGACCCAGAGATTCCGGTTGGCGAGGAGCCAGTCCAGAGGCCAGAAGAGCTCCGACACCGAGAAGAAAGACACGTTTGCGCCGAGCAAGATCGCGATCAGGAATCCTCCGGCGCCTGCCAGACAGGCCACGGGCAGATAGAAAGCGAGCCCCACGACCAGGCGGGCCAGGGACGGCAGCCTCTTGCCGAGAGCCGCTTTGACCAGCATGCCGGCCACGACGGTCAGGAGGGAAAGGAGTATCGCAGAGGTCAGTACCGTGGCGATCTGCATCGCCCGCTCTTTGCCGCCGGCCACGATGAAGAGAAGGCTTTCTAACGGCCGGCTGGAGGAATGGCTCTTGACGAGCAGGATGAGGGCCCCTGCCACACCAGTGAGAGTGATCAGGGTCAGATAGAACAGAGAATCGAGGATGAAGCGTCGATCGGCCGGCAGCCGCCAGGGCCGGCCTTCCAGTTCACGCCTCATCGTACTGAGCAAGAGGCCCGACAAGAGGACCGCCCCGACGAGGCAGACGGCGCTCGCCACCCCGGTCAGGTCTTCCAGAAGGAGCGGGGTCAGCCAGCCGGACGAGCCGCCTCCCAGCCAGTTCGTCGCCGCGGCCACGGCCAGCACGATCGTGTTGATCATGACGAGGGCGCTCACCGCGAGCAGGGCCAGCGTCAGGTAGACGGCGTATCGGCCCGAGCGTGGCAAGGGGACCTCCTCACCGAACATGTATCGCGAGGAAGAGGGGCGGATGCAGTGCTGGAGTCCGTTCCATCCGCCGCTGCGCAGGAAGGAGATGACGTCGCGCAGTCCGACCCGTCCCTCCGTCAAGGGGGCCCAGTAGCTCTCATAGAAGTGCACCTCCGGGGCCCCTTTCTCCTCCCCCAATCGGACTTCGGCACGCCGCATGACTTCGCCGTTGAGCCGCGCCACCTGGACCCCCGGCTTGGGCAGCTTGACACCCTGCCGCTCCGCTGCGGCGCAAAAGTTGCGCTGCACCTGATCCAAGGTTTCGAACTGGATCTGCTGCCCCATTCCATGCAGGGCAAGGACCGCGATCTTGGAGGGCCTGGACGGCTTCGCGGGCCGCTTCCTGGCCTCGCGTATCCCCTTGAAATCGTCTTCCAGCCCCCGGGTCTTCTCCTCTGACAGAGCTTCGGCCGGCGGGGCGGTGATCTCAGGGGGCTTGACCTCGACACTCTGCGGGACGGCCTTGGCACGCCAGTCTTCGGACATCCATACCTCCTTGAGGGATGCTTCTCTAGAGAAGTTGCCGCAGGGGTGCCTGGAATGGACACTCTCTCGGCCTCATCCCCTGATGGACGGACACCCGCGCTCCTTTTTTCTTCCTCCCTTTCCTGCGAACGCCATATAGCCATCGGCACACTTGAGAAGAACCAGCCGGTGGTGCGGCCGGTTCACGTCTCAGCTCGGAAAGAAATCGGCCCTTTTCTTTCAAGGCCTCGTTGACTTGGAAAGCCGGCTTTCAAAGCTCGGGGAGCTTGGAAAGAAATCGGGCCAATTCTTTCCGAGTTGGACGCGCTTGGCGAGTGGGCGCGTGCCGCGAAGACCGAAAGCCCGGGCCGCCATGATCGTAGCGGCGCTGATGATCGTGTCCGCTCTTCCCGGAGGGAGCCAGTACGCACCGGCGCCCGCCGGTCGGCCCAGCCCGTCGAGCCCTAGGGGCGAGGCTCGGCCCCGGCCGGCTCACGCACCTTGAATGTATTGCGAAGCGATTCATTCAGGACGCTTCATTCAGGGAGACAAGCATGAAGAAGCTTGCGGTCGCGACTTTTGTGTTCATCGCCTTGGTCAGTGTGTTCGCGCCGGCCGTCGCCTCGGCCTGTACCAGCCCCTGCGAGAACATCTGCTGGCGGCCGAACTCCTGCTACTGGTCCTGCCGCTACTACACGGGCGAGTGCATCACCTGCTCGCAGTTCGGGTGCGGCTTCGGCTTCAGCCTGCAGGAGGAGCCCACGCCGCAGGTCTCCACCCCCGCCCAGGCCTCGCCCAAGGCCACGGCCAGCGACCTTCGCCAGGCGTTCTGGAACGACCTCACCACCGCCGCGCCCGCGGCGCGCTGAGATCCTCGCCGCCCGATGGGGAGCCGGACGTTCCTCCTAGGGACCCAGGCTCCCGGCCTCAGTCGCCCGCCGGCGTGTAGCCGGTCTCCCGGACCGCGGGGTGCTGTCCGAGGGCGCGGGCGAAGCTCCTGACGTTCTCGTCCCGGCGGCTCTGGATCGACATCCGGTACTCGACGAAGCCGGCGTCGCGGTCGAGCCGCTGGCTGCAGGCGCCGGCGTTGACCCCGTGCTCCCGCATCATCCGGCGGAGCTCGGCCTCGAGGAGGGCGCCGTCGAGCGCGAACCGCACGAAGAAGTCGGCCACGAAGTGCACGGGGATCCGGTTCTCGACCCGCTTGAACAGCGCCAGCAGGCCAAGCGTGAACGCCGTCGCGAGGATCGCGGGGAAGAAGAGCCCGGCGCCGATCAGGATGCCGATCGAGGCGGTGATCCACAGCGAGGCCGCGGTGGTGAGGCCGCGCACCGACATCCCGTCCTTGATGATCGCGCCGGCCCCGAGGAAGCCGATGCCGGTCATGATCCCCTGTGCCATCCGCGTCGGGTCGAGGTTGACGCGCCCCCCTTCCATGCCCGTGAACCAGTGGGTGCCGAACGCCGTCAGCAGCATCAGCAGCGCCGTGGACAGGCAGACCAGGGCATGGGTGCGGAAGCCGGCGGGCCGGCTGTGGTAGGTCCGCTCCAGCCCGATGAGCGCGCCGATGAGGAGGGAGGTGGACAGCCGTAGCGCCATCTCGCCATAGGCCGGGTCGGTGAGGAGGTCGCGCAACGTCATGGGCGCATTCTAGTCCGCGGCAAGCCATGCGCGTCCTGCTATACCTTCAGGTCCCTCTTGGAGTATCGTAGAGCCACCTGTTCCTGGAGGCGAAGTGTCGTGGCCGTAACGATGTGGCTCCGCTGGTCTGCCTGTACCGTGGTCCTCGCGCTCGGCCTCTGCGCTGCGCGCGCCCAGACGATGACCGTACCGGCCGCGCCCCCCTGGCAGGAGGAGTGGCTGAGCCGTTTCAACCAGGAGCGGGCGCGGATCGGCGCGCCGCCGCTACGTCTGCTGCCGGTGCTGACCCGGGTGGCCCAGCAGCAGGCGGAGGAGATGGCCGCGCGGCGGCTCCGCTCCCCCTCCACCGCGACGGTCTCCGAGCGGCTGCGGCGGGCGGGGTACTCGGCGCGCGACTGGCGGCTGGACTACGCCGTGGCCACCCTCTCTCCCCAGACCGGGCGCGTCGACTGGAGCTGGAGCCCGGGCCCCCGGGCGGCGCTGGGGAAGCACCTCCGCAACGTGGGCATCGGCGCCGCCTCCATCAACGGCGGCACGTTCTACGTCTTCCTCTTCGGCCTGCACGAGGGGGACTACTTCGCCGGCGTCACGGGCCGGCTCGACGACCGGGCGCGGATCGCGGCCGAGATGCTGTCGCGGGTCAATGACATCCGCCGGCAGTCCGGGCTGCCGGCGCTCGCGCTCAACCCCCTCCTCGACCGGCTGTCGCAGGCGCAGGCCGAGGACATGCTGGTGCGCTCCTACTACGCGCACCAGAGCCCCGAAGGCCTGGGTCCGTCCGACCGCGCCCGGGCGGCGGGGTACCGCGCCGGCATCGGCGAGAACATCGCCGAGCAGCGCTTCTCCGTCGACGATGTCTTGAAAGCCTGGCTGGACAGCCCGGGCCACCGCCGGAACATCCTCGACCCGGGCTGCCGCGAGATGGGCCTGGGGCTCGCCGTCGGTGCCGGCTACGACGCGGCGCCGGGCGGCTACCGCGTCGTCTGGGTGCAGAGCTTCGGGCGCGGGGAGTGAGGCGGCCGGGGCCGCCCCGTTGACGTCAGTTGGGGCAGACCCTACGCCGACGGCAAGCTGGAGCCGATCCGTTCGGGACGGTCCAGAGCCTCGAGCACATGGCCGCGCTGAAGAAGGAGCAGTCCGATTACGCGGCGGCGCGGGCCATCCTGCAGGAAACCCTGGCCGCCAAGCGCCGCCTGCTGGGGAACGGCGATCCGGAGGTCGCCAAGACCCTCAATCAACTGGGGGAAACCGTCGCCCTGGCGGGATCTCTCCGGCAGGCCGAAGCCCTCCACCAGGAGGCGCTCTCGATCGCCCGGCAGGCCGAGGGTCCGCAGGGGGTGACGGTGGCGGAGTCCCTGCTGGCGCTGGCGAGCCGAGCGGAACGCAGGGGTGACTACCCGCAGGCCGAGACGTATCACCGGCAGGGCTTCGCGATTCTGAGCCGCGCGTGGGGCGAGGACGATCCCAGACTCGCCGAGGAGCAGGCCGTCCTGGCGGAGGTCCTGATCGACCAGGGGAAGCTTCGCGAGGCCGAGGCATTCCTGACGCCTGCCCTCGCGGCACAGCGGAAGGCGCTGGGGGACGAACATCCTCACGTGTCCCGGCTTTTCGAGCTGCTCGCGACCATACGGGGGCAGCTAGGGGACTACCGTGGTGCCGAGGCCCTCTACCGGCAGGCACTGGCAGGGCTGCTGCGCCATTACGGAGAACAGACCAAACGGACCGCCGACGTGATCGCCAGCCTCGGAGCATCCCTCAAGCACCAGGGACGGTACGAAGAGGCGGCCGCTCTGCTGGAGCGGAGCCTGGCGATCCGCCGGCGGATTCTCGGTGACCGGCATGAAGAGGTGGGGCACAGCCTGCTCCATCTCGCCGAGTGCCGGCGGAAGCTCGGGCAGCCCGAGGCCGCGCTCACCCTGGCGCGACAGTCCTTGTCGACGCTGGAGACGACGCTGGGCCGGGAACATCCGTACGTCGCCTATCCGCTCCAAGCCATTGCCCTCGTCCTGCGCGACCAGGGTCGGACGGCGGCGGCGGAGCGCCATTTCCGCCGGGCGCTCGAGCTCCTCAGCAGGTCCGTGCCGGCGGGCCATCCGCAGATCGCGTCCGCCAAGGTGGAGCTCGTGGGGTGCCTGATCACGCTGGAACGGCCGGACGAGGCCTTGCGCCTGCTGCGCGACGCGGAGCCCATCCTCGCCGCCACCTTCGGCCCCGGCTCCCCGAAAGGTGCGCAAGGTCCGGGAGCAGCTCGCAACGCTCGAGCGCGCCGGCAGCGGCTCAAGGGGGGCCGGGAGCTCCGGCCCCCTCGGTAGAGATTAGGCGCTTTCCGCGGTCAGGCCGGTGAAGAGGTCGTCCAGCGGCGGTGCTTCCACCGGCTCTCCCGCCGCGAGCCTGAAGGTCTCGAAGCTCAGGATGGCGTCGCGGTCCGGCCGCTCCAGGAAGTACCGGCCGATGGACTGGTGCTGCGTGCGGTGGGCGGCGAGGGCCCGCGCCTTGATGTCGCGCCAGGGCCGGATATCGATCAGGAAATCGACGCCCGGCCGCTCCGCGAGGCGCGCCGGGTCGGTCTCCTCCCAGGGGAGGACCGTTCCCACCCAGAGGAGGCGCGGCACCCGGTGCGGCGGGCCGGACTCGGGATGGAAGCGGGCGTCCGCGGCGGCGGTCACGGCGTCGGTGGTGAAACGGCTGATGGCGATGTGATCGGGGTGCAGGTTGCCGCCTTGGGGGTCGAAGGTGATCACGACCTCCGGGCGATGGCGGCGGATCAGGGATACCAGCGAGGCGCGGATCTCGTCGGGGGGTGCGTCGGCGAGCTCGCGGTCCCGGTAAGGCAGCATCTCGATCCGGCCGATGCCCATGATCTCCGCCGCCGCGCGCAGCTCCCGCTCGCGCGTCGCGGGCAGCTCCTCGATGGAGGTCAACGGCGGATTGCCGGCGGAGCCGCGCTCGCCCCGCGTGGCACAGCAGAGCACGACGCTCCTCCCCGCCTCCGCGTGCTGGCGGGAGATCCCGGCGGTGAAAAAGCTCTCGTCGTCCGGATGCGCGAAGCTGAGGAGGATGGTCATGAGAGAGATGGAAAAGGGGCCCCGGATGCACCGGGACCCCCGTGGATACTAGCAGGCGCAGGCGCTCAGCCGACTTCCACCAGCTCCATGTTCATGGCATGGACCTCCGGCGCCGGCGGGGCCGGGTCGGGACGCGGCCCCATGGGCTCGGGATTGGCGACGTACTGGAACTCCCCCTTCCCGTCCGGAGTGGCGCCGCGGGCCCAGCGGCCCTCGCTGCTCTCCGTGCCCACGGAGCAGTTCCAGAACTGGTAGGAGACCTCGGTGTGCTCGAGGTTTTGCGGGAAGCTGCTCGGCACGGGCGTGGTGTCCAGGCCGTCGGCTTCCAGCTCCGCGATCGCGGCGATCCACTGGTTCTGGTGCATCGTGTCGCGGGCGATCAGGAAGCTCAGCATGTCCCGCACCCCCTTGTCCTCGGTCATCTCATAGAGGCGCACCACCTGCAGGCGCCCCTGCGACTCCGCCGTGAGGTTGTGCCGGAAGTCGGCCAGCAGGTTGCCGCTGGCGATCATGTAGCGCGAGGTCCAGGGGAACCCGACGCTGTCCACCGGCATCGCCCCGAGCCCCGAGACGATGACGTGCTGGGGGCTCATGGAGCCGGCGAGGAGCATGTCGCGCGGGCTGCTCCCGCCCATGATCGCGCCAACCACCGAGTTCGACCGCACCGCCGCCTCCTGGTCCTCCACCGGCGCCCCTTCGAGGAGCTGGCAGATCATGGTGGCGAGCATCTCGACGTGGGCCAGTTCCTCGGTGCCGATGTCCAGGAGCATGTCCCGGTACTTGGCTGGCCCGCGACAGTTCCACCCCTGGAAGAGGTACTGCATGGCGACCGTCATCTCGCCGAACTGGCCGCCTAGGACCTCCTGGAGCTTGCGGGCGTAGAGCGGATCGGAGCGGTCAGGCTTGGCGCGGTACTGCATTCGCTTGTCGTGGAAAAACATCGTGCCTCCTTTGAAGTACTGCCTCGGATGAATGACCGGAGACGTTAAACCGGCGGGCACGCGCCGCCGGAGATCTATTCCATGCAATTCCGATGCGAGGTCTCCGGAACCGGCCGGACCGGGCGCGGCGCGTAGTACGATCGCTCCGCCATGATCGACGACCCCGAACAGGACGAAACCGAAGAGCGTGGGCAGCCGGAGGGTCTCGATCCTCTGGACGCCGCCCCCTTCTCCGCCGACGAGAAGCTGCCGGGGAGCGAGGAGATCTTCGAGACCTACTTCGCCTCCTGGCTCGCCGCCGAGGACCTGCACCGGCACGACGAGGAGGGGATGCGCCCGGACGTGGAGGACGGGCTGACCTCCGGCCTGCCGGCGCGGGAGCTGAGCCCGCTCACCGACAAGGGGCGGACGATCATCGACGAGCAGATCCGCGGCATGGTGGCGGCCGCGGCCGAGGACTGGCAGGGACTGCTGAGCACCGCGGGCGATCCCTCGCTCGAATGGATCGACGCCTTCGATCGCCGCTTCGGCCGCGCCGAGGTGGCCGACATCATCGCCGACGCCGACCCGGCGGACGACAGCTCCGACTTGGTGGTCCTAGCCTGCGAGCTGGGCGCCGTGCTGGGGGAGGTGCTGCGCCGCGAGGCCCCCGGGCTCGAATGGCTCCACGACTCGCCGGCCTGGACGTCGGCCCTCTACGACCCGCGCCAAGGCCGCCGCTTCAACGTCTTCCACTGGGGGATCCGGAAATTCAGCGAGGACGGCGTCGACGACCCTCTGCGCAGCAAGGTGCTGCGCTGCGTCGGCCTGGTGCGCTACGGAGCTTGAGGAAGAGCGGAGGCGGGGCGAGGCCCCGCCTCCCGAAGCGGTCTACTACTCACCCATCTTCGTGCCGCAGGAGGGACAGAACTTGGCCCCCGGCGGCAGCTTGGCGCCGCAGTTGTAGCAGAAGGCGGGGGTGCCGCCCGGCGCCGCGGCGGCACCTCCGGCCGCAGCAGGAGCGGCGGGTGCCGGCGGCGC
>DASPJI010000356.1:0-4077 GCA_035628695.1 Thermoanaerobaculia bacterium
CCCACGGGGCCCGCTCCCCGCCTCCGCCTCGCGGAACAGCGCCTCCATCCGCTCCGTGCAGCCGCCGTGGCGCCGCCCCTTGAGCGCCGCGAGGCCCGCCGTCACCACGTCATAGGGATTGGCCTGCGACGAGGCGACGCAGCGCGCCGTGAAGGCCGAGACGTTGAGCTCGTGGTCGGCCGCCAGGATCAGCGCCGCCGCGATGGGCCCGGACGCTTCCGGGCGTCCCGGTGCCCACCCCTGCTGGAGGGCCTCGGCGACGCCGGCGGGGGCGGGCCCCTTCTCCGCCCCCGCCGCCACCCGCGCCAGCAGGCGGAGGATGCGCCCGCCGGTGATTGCCACTGCGCGCGGCCGCAGGTCCCAGGCCGCGAGGTCGGCGGCGCCGGCGAGCGGCAGCGCCACCTGGCAGCGCTCGACCGGCCCCAGCTCGGGTAGCGCGAGCAGGGGCAGCTCCGGTGGGTCACCCTGGAACAGCTCCTCCGCCGCGGCGAACGAGCCGGCCCAGATCAGCGCCGCCACCTCCTCGACGGTCCGCTGCCGCGCCAGCTCCACGACATCGTGGCCGCGGTAGTAGAGGCGCCCGCCGCGCACCAGCGTGATCGCCGACTCGAGCACCGGCGCCCCCCAGTCCAGCGCCTTCGGCGCCACCCGCTCCGGCTCGCGCCGCATCTCCTTGCGCTCCTTGAGGCGCAGCACGTCCTCGCGCGGGTAGCGCCGCGCCCGCGGCTCCCCCGGCACCGCCTCGGACCGCAGCATGCCGCGGCTCGCGTAGGCATAGAGCGTCGGCAGCGACACCCTCAGCTCCGCCGCGGCCTCCTGCGCGCTCAGGAAACGATCCCACTCCGTCACCGGCACCTCCTCCCCCTCCAAGCTCTCATACATTGATTGGCGAATCAAGATTGACAATCTTTTGGGCCGGAGTGAATCTGGTGGGGAGATGGAAGGAGACGAACCATGAGCAGCAGCCTGGAGACAGAGACGAGAGAAGGACTGGAAGGGGTCGTGGCGGCCACGACCCGTCTGAGCAGTGTCGACGGCGAGGCCGGCGTGCTGCTGATCGCCGGCTTCCCGGTGGAAGACCTGGCGCCGGTGGCGAGCTTCGAGGAGGTGGTGTACCTGCTGTGGAACGGCGCCCTGCCGCGGCCGGACGAGCTGGCCGCCTTCGCGCGGCGGATGGCGGCGCGGCGGGCGCTCCCCGGGGCGGCCCTGGACCTGCTGCGGGCGGCGGCCGGGCGGCGGGTGCCGGTGATGGACGCGCTGCGGATGGCGGCGGGCACCCTGAGCCTGCTGCCCGGCACGGGCGAGGACGCGCGGGAGGACGGCCTGCTGCTGGTGGCGGCCTTCCCCACCATCGTGGCCTCGTACTGGCGCCTGCTGAACAGCGAGGAGCCGGTGGAGCCGCGGGAGGACCTCGGGCACGCCGCCAGCTTCCTGCATCTGCTGTCGGGCGAGGAGCCGGCGGCCGAGCGGGCGCGGGGTGTCGAGACCTACCTCAACACCGTAGTGGACCACGGCTTCAACGCCTCCACCTTCACGGCGCGGGTGATCGTGTCCACGCGCTCGGACCTGGTGTCGGCGGTGACCGGGGCGGTCGGAGCGCTCAAGGGCCCCCTCCACGGCGGCGCCCCCGGCCCCGCGCTGGACATGGTGTTCGAGATCGGCAGCGCCGAGCGGGCCGAGGCGGTGCTGCGCGACAAGCTGGCCCGCGGCGAGCGGCTGATGGGCTTCGGCCACCGGGTCTACCGGGTGCGGGACCCGCGGGCGGACGTCCTGGCCGAAGCGGCCGAGCGCTTCTATAAGGACAAGGGGGACCGCGGCGTCTACGAGCTCGCCCGTGCTGTGGAGGCGACGGCCCTGCGCCTGCTGCGGGAGCACAAGCCGGACCGCCGCATCGACACCAACGTGGAGTTCTACACGGCGCTGCTGCTGCACGGCCTGGGTCTGCCCACGGAGCTGTTCACCCCCGCGTTTGCCATCGGCCGCGTCGCCGGCTGGGTCGCCCATGGCCTGGAGCAGCTCGCCCACGGTCGCCTGATCCGCCCGCAGTCGGCGTACGTCGGCGAGCGGGACCGCCGCTGGGTGCCGGTGGAGGCACGGTAGGGAAGGTGCTTTTCCCTGGGTGAAGTTTCCGGCGGCGGATCGGAAGCTCCGGCGGCTCGTCAGAGATCCTTGCAGGGCGTCAGACCTTCCGGCGGCACGCCGGCAGGTTGCGGCGGCCCGCCGGAGGCTCCGAGAACCCGCCGGAAACTCTGACGGCTCGCCGAAGCTTCCACAGCCTGCCGAAGATACGGCGACGCGCCGGAGATCACGACAGCGCGTCGAAAACTCCGATGGCTCGCTGGAAGCTCTGACAGCGCGCCGGAAGCATCGGCCGCACGCCGGGAGCTCCGACAAAGCGCCGGAAGCTCCGACAACAAGCCGGATCAGGCCCCGGCGGGCAGCTCGGCGAGGAGCTTTCCCAGGGCGGCGGGGTCGACGGGCTTGGTGAGATGGAGGTCGAAGCCGGCTTCCCGTGAGCGCCGCTGATCCTCCTCCTGGCCGTAGCCGGTGAGGGCGATCAGCTTCGCCGAGGCGGGCAGGCCATCGCGGCGCAGCTCCCGCGCCACGGCGTAGCCGTCCATGTCCCCGGGCAGGCCGATGTCGCAGAGCACGACGCTGGGCTGGAAGCGGTGCGCCTCGGACACGCCGGACGGGCCGTCGAAGGCCGTCGTCACCTGGTGGCCGGCCAGCTCGAGCAGGAGCTGCATGCTCTCGGCCGCGTCGACGTTGTCCTCGATCACCAGGATGCGGTGGAGGCCGGGCGGGGCGGGCGCCGCCTCGGGCCGGCTGCCGGCCGGCTCCGCCGCCTCCCGGCGCGGGAGCCGCAGGGTGAACACCGAGCCGCGGCCCAGCCCGTCGCTGGCGGCGTGGACCTCGCCGCCGTGCAGGTCGACCAGCCCCTTGACCAGCGCGAGGCCCAGGCCGAGGCCGCCGCGGCTGCGGTCGAGGCTGTGGTCGGCCTGGCTGAAGGCCTGGAACAGCCGCTCCACCATGCGCGGCTCCATGCCGATACCGGTGTCGCGCAGGGTGATCCCGACAAAAGCGGCCGCCGGATCGGCCACCATCTCCAGCTCCACCCGCCCGCCGGCGTCGGTGAACTTGCCGGCGTTGTGCAGGAGGTTGCCGAGCACCTGCGACAGCCGGGTCGGATCCCCCTGGACCCAGACCGGCCCCTCCGGCAGGCGGACCGAGAGGTGCAGCCCGGCCGCCTCCAGGTCGCTGCGGTGGTCCTCCGCCGCCGTCCGCGCCAGCGCCACCAGGTCGAGGGCCTCCTGGCGCAGCAGGATCTTGCCGCGCGAGATCCGCGATACGTCGAGCAGGTCGTCCACCAGACGGGCGAGGTGGGAGACCTGCCGGTCGATCATGTCGCGCCCCCGCTCGATCTCGGGCACCCCGGAGCCGAGCTGGCGCATGACGAAGACGGCGTTGCGGATGGGGGCGAGCGGGTTGCGCAGCTCGTGGCCGAGCATGGCCAGGAACTCGTCCTTGCGCCGGTCGGCCTCCTTGAGCGCCTCCTCCGCCTGCTGGAGCTCCTGCACCAGCTCCTCCAGACGCCGGCGGGCCCGCACCGGCTCGGTGACGTCGACGCCGTGGACGAAGATGCCGGAGACCTTCTCGCCCGGGTCGAGCAGCGGCAGGTAGACGAAGTCCACGGCCCGCTCGTCGAGCGGGCCACCCGGCTCGCGCTGCAGATGGATGGGCCTCTCACG
Source organism: Thermoanaerobaculia bacterium (assembly GCA_035628695.1). Classification (GTDB taxonomy): domain Bacteria; phylum Acidobacteriota; class Thermoanaerobaculia; order Multivoradales; family UBA5704; genus DASPJI01. Next base: position 3,750 of record DASPJI010000356.1, read on the forward strand.
GCCGGTGAAGGACTCGCCCGTCCGGTAGACCTGGTCCAGCAGCTCGAAGAACCCCTGCCCCGCGAGCTCCGGCAGCGCCTGCCGGACCGGCTTGCCGAGGATGTCGCGGAAGCCGACGAGCTGCTCGAAGGTCGGGTTCACCAGCTCGAACACCTGGTCCGGGCCGCGCAGGGTGGCGATGAACGCCGGCGCCTTCATAAACACCCGGGCGAGGCGCGAGCGCTCGCTCTCCAGGATACGGAAGAGCTGCGCCCGCTCCTCCTCGATCCGCTGCTGGTCGGTGAGCCGCCCCTCCAGCTCCGCCAGGGCCGCGTCCTTCTCCCGGCAC
>DASPJI010000357.1:0-5516 GCA_035628695.1 Thermoanaerobaculia bacterium
CGCGCCCATGGCCGGTACCGCCGGCGGGACCCGGGCCGAGCAGGGGCCGGTCACCGGCCCGGTGCCCCTCACCCCGATCCAGAGCTGGTACTTCGCCCAGGAGCCGTCCGAGCCATGGCACGACAATCAGGCGCTGATCCTGGCGAGCACCCGCTGTCTGGACCCGGTCCGGCTCGACGCGGCGCTGGCGCGGACCGCCGTCCATCACGACGCACTGCGTCTCCGCTTCCGCAGCGGCGATGAGGGTTGGGAGCAGTGGCTGGACGCCCCGGCGCCGGTCTCTCCGCTCCTCGCCGTGGACCTTTCGGCGGTGCCCGCGGCGGCGCGCTCCCGTCAGGTGGAGGAGGTGGCCGCTCTCGCCCAGCGCAGCCTGAATCTTACCGCCGGCCCCGTCCATCGCCCGGTGCTCTTCCAGGGCGGTGGCGAGAGGGAGGGGTGGCCCGACCGCTTCCTCTGGGTGATCCACCACCTGGCGGTGGACGGCGTCTCCTGGCGGCTGTTGCTAGAGGACCTGGCCGCCGCTTATGACGGGCGCGCGCTGCCGCCGAAGACGACCTCGTTCCGGCTCTGGTCGGAGCGCCTGGTGGAGCTCTCCGGCTCCGAGGTGGTGCGGAGGGAGGCCGGCTGGTGGTTGGAGCGCCCGTGGAACGAGGTGGCCCCGCTGCCGGTGGACGGCCCAGACTCGGGAGCCGGCAGCGTCGCGGACGAGCGGAGCGTCGCCATCGCCTTGGGTCCCGAGGAGACCCGCGCCCTTCTGGAAGAGGTGCCGCGGGCCTACAACAGCCAGATCAACGACGCCCTGTTGTCGGCCCTGGCGCGGGCCTTCCACGCCTGGTCCGGCTCGCCGCTGCTGCTGGTCGACCTGGAGGGGCACGGGCGCGAGGACCTCTTCCCCGATGTCGACCTGTCGCGCACCACGGGTTGGTTCACCAGCGTCTTCCCTGTGCTCGTCGACCTGCGCCAGGGGGCGGACCCCGGCGCCGCCCTGAAGACCACCAAGGAGCTGCTGCGCGCCGTCCCCAATGGCGGTCTGGGTTGGGGGCTGCTGGCCCGCTCGCCGGAGGCGGAGCGGCTGGCGGGCCTGCCGCGGCCGCAGGTGAGCTTCAACTACCTGGGACAGGTCGACCAGGGCTTGCCGCAGGATCTGCCGTTCTTTCCCGCCGCCGAGTCCGCGGGCGCCAACCGCAGCCGGCAGGCGCCGCGGGCGCATCTCCTGGAGTGGAACGGCAGCGTCTCCGGCGGCCGGCTCCGCTTCCTCTGCACCTATGCCGAGGGGGCGCACCGCGCCGCCAGCATCGAGCGCCTCGCCGCGGGCTTCGCGAAGGCGCTACGCGAGCTCATCGCCCATTGCCGCGCGCCCGAGGCCGGCGGCTACACCCCCTCGGACTTCCCTCTGGCCGGCCTGAGCCAAGGGCAGCTCGACAAGCTCCTGACACGGAGGAAGAGGCCGCAGTGAGCTCGGCGCCTTCGATCGAGGACATCTACCCCCTGTCGCCGATGCAGCAGGGGATGCTGTTCCATCTCCTGGACGAGCCCGAGGCGGGGCTGAACGTCATCCAGATGAGCTGCGCACTGCGCGGCAGCCTGGACGTGGACGCCTTCCGTCGGGCCCTGGGCAGGGTCATCGAGCGCCATGCCGTGCTGCGCACCTCGTTCCTCTGGGAAGAGGTGGACCAGCCGCTGCAGGTGGTGGACCGGGAGGTGCCGGTGCCGCTGGCAGTGGAGGACTGGAGCGGCCTCGGCGTGGAGGAGCGGCGGCATCGGCTGGAGGAGTACCTCGAAAGCGACCTGGCGCGCGGCTTCGACCTGACCCAGGCGCCGCTCATGCGGATGCTCCTGGCGCGTGAGGAGGCGGACCTCCACCGCCTGGTGTGGAGCATCCAGCTCATCCTCTTCGACGGCTGGTCGCTGCCCGCGGTCATCGGCGAGGTGCTATTCCACTACGAGGCGTTCCGGGCCGGTGACGAGCCGCGCCTGCCGACGCCGCGGCGCTATCGCGACTACATCGCCTGGCTGCTGCAGCGCGAGGCCGGCGACGGTGAGCGCTTCTGGCGCCGCGAGCTGGCCGGCTTCACAGAGCCGACGCCGCTGCCCGGCGACCGCGGCCCCGGACGTCGGCCCGCGATGGCGCAGCGGCGGGTCTTCCTGCCCGAGCCGGACACCGCCGCCCTGCAGGCGCTGGCACGGCGCGAGCGGCTGACCCTCAACACTGTGGTGCAGGCCGCCTGGGCGCTGCTCCTCGCCCGCGCCGGCGGGCTGGACGAGGTGGTCTTCGGGGCTACGGTCTCCGGCCGGCCGCATGACCTGCCCGGCGTCGAGGGGATGATCGGCCTCTTCATCAACACCCTGCCAGTGCGCGTCCGTCTCGATCCGGGGGGCGACCCGGTGGAGTGGCTGCGCGGACTTCAGGAGCGCCAGTCCGAGGCGCGCCAGCACGAGCACGTGCCGCTGGTCGACGTCCAGGGGTGGAGCGAGGTGCCCCGGGGCCTGCCGCTCTTCGAGAGCATCGTGGTGTTCGAGAACTACCCCGTGTCCGAGGCGGTGGCGGGAGGCCGCGGCACCCTCGAGCTCGATGAGATCCGGGTTCTGGACGCCAACAGCTATCCGCTCACCCTGGAGATCCAGCCTGGAGCGCGGCTCTCCCTGCGCCTCACCTATGACGGCTCCCGCTTCGATCTCCGGACCATCGAAGAGCTGCTGTCGCGGCTCGGCGACCTCCTCCGCCAGCTGGCCGCGGGCGGCGCGCGGCTCTCGGACCTCCTTCTGACCGCTGCCGAGCGCCAGCAGCTTGCCAAGTGGAACGATACGGCGGTGCCACGGCCGCCAGGGCTCTCCCTGCACGGCCTCTTCCTGGCGCGGGCGGCGACCGCCCCGGATGCCGTCGCCCTCAGCTTTGAGGGCGCCGGCGTCTCTTATGGCGAGCTGCGCCGCCGGGCGGGTCTCCTCGCCCGCCGCCTCCGCTCCCTGGGCTGCGGCCCCGAGACCCGGGCCGCCGTCGCCCTGGAGCGCTCGCCGGAGCTGGTGATCGCCCTGCTCGGCGTACTCGAGTCGGGGGCGGCCTACGTTCCCCTGGACCCCGAGCAGCCGGCCGAGCGTCTGGGCCGGATGCTGGAGGACGCGCGGCCTGTCGCCCTCCTCACCCGGGCCGACCTGCTGCCACGCCTGCCCGAGACGGCCGTCCCCACGCTCCTCTTCGCCGGCGAAGAGCCCGGGCGGAGGTCGCCGGGGGAGCCGCCGGCTCTGGGGGATGATGACCAACTCGCCTACGTGATCTTCACCTCTGGCTCCACCGGCCGGCCCAAGGCTTCGATGCTGCACCACCGCGGCATCGTCAACCGCCTGCTGTGGATGGCGGAGACCTACGGCCTCTCGCCTGCCGATGTGGTGCTCCAGAAGACGCCCGTCGGCTTCGACGTCTCGGTTTGGGAACTGTTCACGCCGCTCGCCACCGGTGGCCGGCTGGTGCTGGCGCGGCCCGATGGGCACCGTGAGCCCGACTATCTGGCCGGGTTGATCGCCCGCGAGGGGGTGACCGTCCTGCACTTCGTCGCCTCCATGCTGCGGTCCTACCTCGACACGCCGGACCTGCCGGCCTGCCCGTCGCCACGCCTGCTGGTGGCGAGCGGCGAGGCGCTGACCGCGGACCTGGTGGCCCGCTACGGCGGCCGCTTCCCGGCGGCGGCGTTGGAGAACCTCTACGGTCCGACCGAAACCTCGGTGGAGGTGAGCGCCTGGAGCTGCGCCGGCCAGGAGGACGGCCCGGTGCCGATCGGCCACCCTGTGGCGAACGTGCGCCTGCACCTGATCGGCCGGCATGGCGAGCCAGCGGCTGTCGGCGCGCCGGGGGAGCTGTGGATCGCTGGTGTTGCGGTGGGCCGCGGCTATCTCGGGCGTCCCGACCTCACCGCCGAGCGTTTCGTCCCCGATCCGTTCCCCGGCCTGCCGGGTGACCGCGGCTACCGCACCGGCGACCTGGCGCGGCGCCGGCCGGACGGCGCTATCGAGTTCCTCGGCCGCATCGACCAGCAGGTGAAGATCCGCGGCTTCCGTATCGAGCCGGAGGAGATCGCGGCGGTCCTGACCTCTCACCCCGCCGTGCGCCAGGCGGTGGTGATGGCGGTGGAGGGCGACGGCGGCGGCCCCCGCCTGGTCGCTTGGGTAGTTGCCAAAGATGGAGACGGTGCGGGCGTGGCAGAGCTGCGGCAGCACCTGCGTGGCCACCTTCCCGAGCCAATGGTGCCGGAGCTGATCGTGCCGCTGGCGGCGCTGCCGCTCACCGCCAGCGGCAAGGTAGACCGGCGCGCGCTGCCGCTCCCGGAGACGTGGGACGGCGGGGCGGCCGCCGGCGAGCACGTCGCCCCGCGCAACGGCTTCGAGGAGATCCTCGCCGACATCTGGGCCGCGGTGCTCGGCCGCGAGCGGGTCGGGGCCCAGGACGACTTCTTCGCCCTCGGCGGCCATTCGCTTCTCGGCGTGCAGGTGATCTCCCGGGTGCGCGCCGCCTTCGGCGTCGAGCTGCCGGTGCGCGCCCTGTTCAATGCCCGCACCATCGCCGGCCTCGCGGCCCTGGTCGAGGAGGCGACGCGCGGCGGCGCCGCGCCGCTGCCACCGCTTGTGGCCGAGCCTCGCGGTGAGGGGGGGCTGCCGCTCTCCTTCGCGCAGCAGCGGCTCTGGTTCCTGCATCAGCTCGATCCGGACTCGACGGCCTACAACATGCCGGTCGCGGTGCGGCTGGCCGGGGAGCTCGACCGTCCCGCCCTCGAGCGGGCGCTGCGCGAGGTGGTGCGGAGGCACGAGGCGCTGCGCACCACCTTCCGGCAGGTGGACGGCCGGGCCGTGCAGGTGATCGCACCATGGCCGGACCTGGCGCTGCCGCTCGTCGACCTGGCGGGCCTGGGCACGGCTCGAGAGGCCGAGGCCCTGCGGCTCGCCACGTCGGAGTCCCGGCGGCCCTTCGATCTCGAGCGCGGGCCGCTGTTCCGGCCGGTCTTGTTGCGCGTCGCGGCGGGCGACCACATCGTGTCGGCTACCATGCACCACATCGTCAGCGACGAGCGGTCGCTGGAGGTTTTCGTCCGTGAGGTGACGGCCCTCTACGCCGCCTTCGGTACCGGCCTCCCATCGCGGCTGCCGGAGCTGCCGGTGCAGTACGGCGACTACGCGGTCTGGCAGCGGCGCTGGCTCGCCGGCGCCGCGATGGAAGGCGAGCTGGCGTTCTGGCGCCGCGAGTTGCAGGGGCTGCCGCCGGTCCTGGAGCTGCCGGCCGACCGGCCGCGTCCCGAGGTGCGGAGCACCCGCGGCGGGTCGTTGGACCGCGACCTGGGAGCGGCGCCGGCAACGCGGCTGCGGGACTTGGCGCGGGAGCTGGGGGCGACACCTTTCATGGTGGCACTGGCCGCCTACCAGGCCTTCCTCGGCCGCTTCGCCGGGGTGGAGGACTTGGCCGTGGGCGTGCCGGTGGCGGGGCGCACCCTGCAGGAGGTCGAGGATCTCATCGGCTTCTTCGTCAACACCCT
>DASPJI010000358.1:0-4793 GCA_035628695.1 Thermoanaerobaculia bacterium
TCGCCGTCCCTCCCCTCTGGGGTCCCTATCTCCATCGTCGTCGCCACCCGCGACCGGCCGGAGGATCTCCGCCGGTGCCTCGCTTCTCTGGTCGCCCAGGAGTCACCGCGCCCGGTGGAGATCGTGGTGGTGGACAACCACCCCGGCTCCGGCCAGACCCCGCCGGTGGTGGCGGAGTTCCCCGGCGTCGTCCTGGTGAGCGAGACACGGGCCGGACTCTCCTATGCCCGCAACCGCGGCTTTCTGGTCAGCCGGGGGGAGATCCTGGTGACCACCGACGACGACGTCGTGGTGCCGCCGGGCTGGCTCGAGGCCCTCCTCGCCCCCTTCGCCCGGGCCGACGTGGCCGCGGTGACCGGCAACGTCCTGCCGCTGGAGCTGGAGACCGGGTCGCAGCGCCTGTTCGAGGCCTATGGCGGGCTGGGCCGGGGCTACCGGCGGCGCGAGTACGGCCGCGACTTCTTCGACCGCTTCCGGCGCGCCGTGCCCACCTGGGAGCTGGGGGCCACGGCCAACGCCGCCTTCCGCGCCTCCCTCTTCGCCGACCCGCGCATCGGCCTCCTCGACGAGGCCCTCGGCGCCGGCATGCCCCCCGGCGTCGGCGAGGACACCCTGCTCTTCTATCGTCTCCTCAAGGAGGGTCACACCCTGATCTACGAGCCTTCGGCCTGGGTCTGGCACCGCCACCGCGCCGACGACCGGGCCTTCCGGCGGCAGATCTTTGCCTACAGCAAGGGGCACGTCGCCTATCACCTGACCACCCTGCTCCGCGACGGCGACCCCCGCGCTCTGGTGCGCCTCCTCTTCGAGCTCCCCCGCGCCCACGCCTCGCGCATCCTCCGGCGCCTCCTCGGCAAGAGCCCCTACCCGGTGTCGATGATCCTCCTCGAGATCTGGGGCAACCTCCTCGGACCGCTGGCCCTGCTGCAGGCCCGGCTGCGGGTGCGGCGCTGGGGGCGGAGCGGAGAGCCGAGGGGGATGGATGCGCCCGGCGACCCCGTGGTGACGAGGTCCTGAACGGCCATGGACGTCACCGTCGTCATCCCGGCCCGCAACGCCGCCGAGACCCTCGCCGAGACCCTCGATTCGGTGCTCTCCCAGAGCTTCGGCGGCTGGGAGGCGGTGGTGGTGGACGACGGTTCGACCGATGCCACGGCGGAGGTGGCGGACGCCTTCGCCCGCCGTGACCCCCGCGTCCGCCTGGTCCGCCAGCCGCCCCTGGGGGTGGGCATGGCACGCAACACCGGCTTGGCCGAAGCCCGGTCCGACTGGCTCCTCTTCCTGGATGCCGACGACTGGCTCTGCCCGCGGCACCTCGAACGGATGACCGCCATCCTCGCCGCCGAGGAGGCCTCCGGCTCGGAGGGAATCGGCGGCGCCTACTGCGGCTGGCGCCGGGTGGCGCCCGGGGGGCTGCCCGGACCCGCGCTCCACGCCCCCGCGGACGATGACCTCTTCCACGTGCTGGCGCGCGGCTGCGCCTTCGCCATCCACGCCTGCGTCGTCCGCCGCGGCCTGGTCGAGGCGGTCGGCGGCTTCGACGCAGGGCTCGTCACCTGCGAGGAGTGGGACCTCTGGCAGAAGGTGGCGCGGACCGGCGCCCGCTTCCTCCGCGTGCCCGAGGTGCTGGCGCTCTACCGCATGCGCGCCGGCTCGGCCTCCCTCGATCCCCACCGGCTGCTCGCCGACGGCCTGCGGGTCATCGGCCGCGGCCACGCGCCGGACCCGCGGGTCCCCAGTGCCGCGGCCCACTATATCGAGGGGGTCTCCCGGCAGAACCTGCCGGCGGCGCGGCTCCTCTTCCTCTGCTGGTGCGCCGGCCTTGCCATCGGACGGGGGGACGACCCGCTCCCCCTGCTCGCTTCGGTTCCGATGACAGCGGGGCTTCCCGATCCACCCCTCGATCCCACGGCCGCGGCCCGGTCTCTCTTCCTCACCACCGTCCTGCCGCGGGGACTGCCCCCGGAGTCCTGGCTCGACCTCTGGCCGGAGGTGGAGGGCTCGCTGGGCGCGCTCCTCGCCCTCCTGGGCCGGCGGACCTCCACGCCGGCGTTCGCGCGCCGCACCCGGCGGGTCCTGGAGAGGCTGATCCTGGAGCACGCGCCGGCTCCCACGGCCGGCGGGACGACCCTCGGCAGCACCCGGGTGGAGCCCGTCGAGATCACCGAGCCGTTCCAGGACATCACGGTCCCCATCTCCGTCGACCGTCTCCACGCCCGGGTTCTCCTGGAGGGTGAGCCCCTGGGCAGCCTGGAGCTGCCGGTCTGCGACCGCGTCGTGCCCGCCGCGGTGCTCGCCGACGCCGTGGCCGCCGAGTACGCTTGGCAGATCCTGGGCCGCTTCATCGAACGGACCACGCAGCGGCCGGAGCCAGCGCCTCTGATCTCCCCCTCCCCCCTCACCGCCTGGCAGCAGGCCCGGCGCCGTACCGCGGTCCGCGGGGCCGGGGAGGAGGCCCGGCCGGCCAGCGCGCCGGCGGCGTCCGGCGAGAACGGCTCCCGCGGCGACTTCGACCGGACCGGCTGGACCTCCTTCCTGCAGGAGATCTGGGGACGGCCCGGCTGGCCGGTCTCCCACTTCTACGATCCCCAGGCCGTGCGGGAGGATGACGAGCCGCGGCGCCGGGCGGAGCGCGGCTGGATCGTCGTCGAGGTGGCGGGCGAGCTGCCGCGGGTGGAGATACCCCACGGGGAGACGCTGGAAGAGCTGCGGGTGGTCCTCCGGGTGGGCGGAGTCGAGACCGGGATCGTGCCGGTGGCGGTCCGCGGCGAGATCTCCGCCCACGAGCTGCGGGTGGCGCTCACCGAGGCGGCGGGCTTCGAGCTCTGCCGCGCCGCCGTGCGCGAGGCCCTGCTCGGCGTCCCCCTGGGCCGGCCGGGCAACCTCCGGGAGCGTCTCGCCGCGGCGTCCGCCCGCCACCGCCGCGAGACGCCCTCGTCCGCCGGCCCGCCGGAAGCCTGGCCTCTGGCGGGCTCCGAGCCGGCGCCGGGCTGGCAACAGACGCTGACCCGCGCCGTGGGCCCGGAGGGCCGAGGCGCGGTCCTGGCACGGCATGCCTCCGTCCGCCGGGCGGCCCTGCCTTCGGCGGCCCTGCTCGATCTGGAGGAGTCGGCCGCCGTCGCCGGGGAGCCGCTGTTGCGGGTCGAGGGCACGGCGAGCACCCCGGGACCGCCACGCATCGTCTACGCGCCGGACCTGCTGTGGGTCCCTCACCCCCCAGCCCCCTCTCGCGCCTCCCCGGGAAAGGGGGAGGACGGCGAGAGGGTGGACCGGGAGGGGGTGCCCTACGGCCGCTCCCACTTCGAGGCGCTGTTCGCGTCCGGCCAGGACCCCTGGCGCTACACCAGCGCCTATGAGGCCACCAAGTACGACCAGACGTTGGACCTCCTCGACGGCTTGACGGGGAGCGGCCCCATCCCGCGGGCTCTGGAGCTCGCCTGCGCCGAGGGGCACTTCACCGTCCGCCTGGCTCCCCGGGTGGGCCACCTCGTCGCCGTCGACATCTCCCGCATCGCCCTGGAGCGGGCGGCCCAGCGATGCCAGGGCCTGGACAACGTCGAGCTCCACGCCCTCGACCTGTTCCGGGACCCGCTGCCCGGCCCGTTCCCCCTGATCGTCTGCAGCGAGGTCCTCTACTATGCCGGCGGCTTGGAGGACCTGGCGCGGACGGCGAGCTCGCTCGCCGGTGCCCTGGAGCCCGGCGGGCATCTCCTCACCGCCCACGCCAACCTGATCGTGGACGAGCCGGACCGCCCGGGGTTCGACTGGGACCACCACCCGTTCGGCGCCAAGACCATCAGCGACGCCCTGGAGGCCGCGGGCCTGCATCGGATCCGCGAGCTGCGCACGCCGCTCTACCGGGTCCAGCTCTTCCGGCGCCCCCGCGGGCTCCTCAGCGTCCTGCCGCCGCGGGTCCAGCTCACCGAAACGGACGAGCTGCCGCCGCTGCCGCCCAAGGTGGCCGAGCGCGCCCGCTTGCAGGGAGGGACCTTGCTCTCCCGACAGGTCAATGAAGCCGCCGGGGTCCTCCCGGGGGTGGTCACGTACCGGCTGCCCATCCTCATGTACCACCGGGTGGCGTCAGGAGGCGGCGCGGGGGATCCGGCCCGCTGGCGAGTGAGCCCGGAGGCGTTCGAGGAGCAGCTCCGCTACTTGCGGGACTCGGGCTACCACACCCCGCGCCTGGAGGACTGGCGGCGGGCGGCGGAGTCCAAGCGCCCGCTTGCCGGCCGGGCGGTCCTCCTCACCTTCGACGACGGCTACCGCGACTTCGCCGAGCACGCCTGGCCCCTGCTGCGGCGATACGGTTTCTCGGCCCTGGTCTTCCTGGTGGCCGGTGCGGTCGGGAGCACCAACCGCTGGGACGCCGGCTACGGCCACGGCCTGCCGCTCCTCGGCTGGGACGAGGTCCGCCGCCTGCGGGCCGAAGGGGTGGAGCTCGGCTCCCACTCGGGGACCCACCGCCCGCTGACCTCGCTGGCGGCCACCGAGGTGGTGCGCGAGGCCGCCCACTCCCGCGCCGTGATCGCTCGCGCCCTCGGCGAGCCGCCGCGGGCCTTCGCCTACCCCTACGGCGACACCGACCCGGCCGTCCGCCACCTGGTAAGCGCCTGCGGCTATGTCTATGGCCTCACCACCCGGCCGGGGCGCTGCGGCTTCGGCGACGGCATGCTCGACCTGCCGCGCATCGAGGTCGCGGGGGACGCCCCCTTCGAGCGCTTCGTCGCCCGCCTGGAGGAGGTCTCGTGATCCGCCCGCCGACCACCGGCATCACCGTCGTGGTCTGCACCCGG
>DASPJI010000359.1:0-23406 GCA_035628695.1 Thermoanaerobaculia bacterium
CCGCCGCGAGGCCCGCCAGCTCCTCGCCGCCGACCTCGCCATCGAAGGGCGCCGCCCCCTGCCCCCGGACTTCGACCTCGCCCGCGCCGGCCTCGCCGACGTCCGGCGCACCGACATCACCGAGCTGGTCACCGTCGCCGCCGCGCCGCCGCGCGGCTCGGCCCCCGGCCCCAGCCAGCTCGTGGAGCTCAAGGCCATCCGCGGGGACTACCCCTTCTACGGCGTGCTCGAGCTGCGGCCGGACCGCCCCCTCGCCGCGCTCCTCCGCGCCGACACCGTCGTGGTCGCGGCGGAGCTGCTGTCGCGCCTCGGCCTGCGCGTGGGCGACGAGCTGCGCATCGGCGGCCAGCCGTTCCGCATCGCCGGCGTGGTGGTCTCCGAGCCCGACCGGGTGAGCGTCTCGCTCACCCTGGGCCCCCGCGTCTTCATCTCCGCCGACGGCCTCGCCCGCACCGCCCTGATCCAGCGCGGCAGCCGCGTCGGCTACCGCACGCTCCTCAAGCTCCCGGCCGGCTTCCCCGGCGCCGGCGTCGAGCCCGCCGCCGAGCGGCTGCGCCTCGCCCTGCCCGACACCACCTTCTATGAGGTGGAGAGCTACCGCGCCGCGCAGCCGGAGCTGCGCGACAACCTCTCCCGGGTGGAGCGCTACCTCGGCCTGGTGGCCCTGCTCTCCCTCTTCGTCGGCGGCATCGGCGTGGCGCAGAGCGTCCGCGCCTGGCTCGCCAGCCGCCTCGACGCCATCGCCGTCCTCAAGTGCCTGGGCCTGCGCCCGCGCGAGATCTTCCCCCTCTACCTCGGCCAGACCGCCCTGCTCGGCCTCGCCGGCAGCGTGGTAGGGATCGTGGCCGGTGCCGCGGTGCAGCTCGCCCTCCCCTCGCTATTCCCGGACCTGATCCCGGCGGAGCTGATCCGCCCCTGGCAGCCGGCGTCGCTGCTGCGCGGCCTCGGCCTGGGGCTGGGGGTGGCGCTGCTGTTCAGCCTGCCGCCGCTCTCCGCGGTGCTGCGCGTGCCGCCGGCGCGGGTGCTGCGCCGGGACGCCGAGCCGCTCCCCCGCCACCGCTGGGCGGCGGCGGTCACCGGCGTCGCCCTTGTCGCCGGCGTCTGGGGCATGGCGACCCTCCAGTCCCGCTCGTGGGACCTGGGCGCCCGCTTCACCGGCGGCGTCGCCCTGGTGACGGTGGTGCTCGCCGCCGCGGCGCTCCTGGTATCGCGCGGCGCGCAGCGCATCCCCCGCGACCTCTCCCCCTCCTGGGCCCGCCTCTGGCTGCGCCACGGCCTCGCCGCCCTGGCCCGCCCCGGCGCCGGCACGGTGGGGGCGATCGTGGCCATGGGCCTCGGCGTGCTGGTGGTGCTCGGCATGTCGCTGGTCGAGCGCCGGCTCTCCCGCGAGCTGTCGACCGCCATCCCGGAGAACGCCCCCAGCGCCTTCCTCGTCGACATCCAGCCGGCGCAGTGGCCGGGCATCGAGGGGGTGCTGCGGCAGGCCGGCGCCACCCGCATCGATTCGGTGGCGGTGGTGATGGCCCGCCTGAGCGCCATCGACGGCAAGGGGATCGAGGACCTGGCCGCCCCGGAACCCGCTCCGGCCGAGGAGGCCGGGACGCAGACGAACAACCGTCCTGACGAGCGGGCCCGCCAGGGACGGGGGCGGCGCCGCGGGGGCGAGGACGGCGCGCGCCGCTGGGCCCTCACCCGCGAGCAGCGCCTCACCTATATGAAGGAGCTGCCGGCCGACAACGAGATCGTCGCGGGGGCGCTGTGGAGCGACCCCGCCAGGGCCGAGGTGAGCGTCGAGAAGGACTATGCGGACGACCTGGACCTGAAGCTCGGCTCGGTGCTCCGCTTCGACATCCAGGGGGTGCCGGTCGAGGTGACGGTCACCAGCCTGCGCACCGTCGACTGGGGGACCTTCGGCATCAACTTCTTCCTGGTGGTCGAGCCCGGGGTGCTGGAGGAGGCGCCGCAGCAGCGCCTGACCGCCGTGCTCCTCCCCCGCGGCGCGGAGCAGCGGGTGCAGGACGAGATCGCCGCCAACTACCCCAACGTCACCATGCTGCGCATCCGCGAGATCCTGGAGAAGGTCCTCGGGGTGATGAAGCGGATCGGCCTCGCCATCCGTTTCCTGGGCGCCTTCACGGTGCTCGCCGGCATCGCCATCCTGGCCGGCGCGATCTCCGCCGGCTCGGCGCGCCGCGGCCGCGAGGTGGCGCTCTTGAAGACCCTGGGGATGACTCGGCGCGGCGTGGCCGCCACCTTCGCGGTGGAGTACGCCCTGATCGGCCTGGTGGCGGGGGTCATCGGCGCCCTCGGCGCCGCGGTGCTCGCCCGGGGCGTCGTCACCCAGGGCTTCGAGCTCACCTGGCAGGCCGAGCCGGGCCCGGTCACTCTCGCCATCCTGGCGAGCGTCGTCCTGACGGTGGCGGCCGGCCTCGCCGCCAGCTTCCGGGCGCTGGAGCGGCGGCCCATCGAGGTCTTGCGGAGCGAGTAGGGAACTTGCAGGGGTGGAGATGGCATGGACGGGCTCACGTCTCGCACCATCCCCACCAACGGCATCCACCTCCACGCCGTGGAGGCCGGCCCGGCGGACGGCCCGCTGGTCGTCTTCCTCCACGGCTACCCCGAATTCTGGTACGCCTGGCGTAAGCAGATCGCGCCCTTCGCCGCTGCCGGCTTCCGCGTCCTCGCCCCCGACCTGCGGGGCTACAACCTGAGTGACAAGCCCAAGGGGATCTCCTCCTACCGGATCGACCACGTGGCGCGCGACGTCCTCGGGCTGATCGACGAGGCCGGCCGCGACAAGGCGTTCATCGCCGGGCACGATTGGGGAGGGGTGGCGGCCTGGTGGCTCGGCATGGCGCATCCGGACCGCGTCGAGAAGCTGGGGCTCCTCAACATCCCCCATCCCGCGGTGGCGCGGCAGCACATCCTGAAGAACGGGAAGCAGCGGCGCCGGAGCTGGTACATCTTCTTCTTCCAGCTCCCCTGGCTCCCCGAGCGGGCCTTCAAGGCCAGGAACTTCACCTTCGCCGCCAAGTCGCTGCGGGGCAGCGCCCGCCGTGGCACCTTCACGGACGAGGACCTCGCCCGCTACCGTGAGGCCTGGCGCCAGCCCGGGGCGGCGCGCTCGATGCTGAACTGGTACCGCGCCGCGCCATGGGCGCCGACCGCCAAGCTGCCGAGCCAGCGGGTGACGGTGCCCACCCTCCTCCTCTGGGGAGCGAAGGACATCGCCCTGGGCCGCGAGCTCGCCCAGCCCAGCATCGACCGCTGCGACGACGGCCGCCTCGTCTTCATCGAGGAGGCCGGGCATTTCGTCCAGCACGAGGAGCCGGAGCGGGTGAACGGGATGCTGGGGGATTTCTTCTCGTAGAGGCTGAAGCTCCCGGCGGGGTATCAGAGTCTCCGACGGGCCGTTGCAAGCTTCGACGGCCTGCCGAAGCTCCCGACGCGCTGTCAGAGTTTCCGACGGACCGTTGCAAGTTTCGACGGCTTGCCGGAGTGTTCGACGCGCCGTTGGAAGCTTCCGACGCGCTGTCGAAGCTTCCGACGCGCCGTCAGAGTTTCCAGCGCGCCGCCGAAGTCTCCGACGGGCTGTCGTACTCTCCGACGCGCCAGCGAGCTCTCCGACGAGTCGTCGGAAGCTTCGACGGGCCGACGGAAGCTCCGGCGCGCCGCCGGAAGCTCTGAGAAGCCGTCGGAAACTTCGCCAAGAAAAACCCCCCTCCTTGACCTCCCCCACTCCCTACCGCCCACCCGCCCAGGGGGGGAGGCACCGCCGCCCCCTGCTCCGGCCGTCCGTGATGGTCCGTGAGCGTCTGTGTTCGTCCGTGTGTCCGTGTGTCCCCGCCCGGGATCGTTTTCGGCTCCTCGTGTGTCTAACGGAGCCAGGAGGGTCGATCATGCGCAAGCCGCTGGCAAATTCCGGTCCCGTCTGTCCCCTTCTGTCCCCATCTGTCCCCCGAAGGGGCAGCCGGGCACCGGTTTCTTCAGGGAGCCCAGAAAAACTGTGGCTCCCTTTGCATGGAGGTGTGAGATGCGCAAGAAGATGCTGTTGCTGGCCCTCGCCCTGACCGCCGCCGCGTCGCTTTCCATCCAGCGCGCCGAGGCGGCCGGTGGCTATAGCTGCCCCCAGTGCGTGACGTACGCCGACGGCTCCCGGTGCTGCGTGAGCTGCTGGTGCAACTCGTCCGGATTCCCCATCGCCTGTACCGACAACTACTGTCCGCCTCCGGGCGGCATCAACTAGGACGGAGGAGGCGGGCGACCAGCCCGCTCCCGGCGAAGCCGGCGGGCCCTCCCGCCGGCCGTTTGCTGTTAGCATAGTCGTGGTGGTACGAGCAGCCGGACCGCCTCCGGCCCTCGTTCCTTCTCCTGTTCGGGAGTGATGGGGATCCTCCAGTACGCCTTACCAATTCTTCGCCGGGGCCTTCCGCGCCCGGTGGGGCCACCGCCGGGTCGCCCAGGCCCGTGGCCCCTCCCTCATAGATTCACCCATGACGATCTGTAACGCCGCAACGGGGTGGGACGCCCAACCAGGGCGAGTGGCGGGGAGAGCCCCGATTCCATGCATGCATGCATGCAAAAAGGAGGATGTCTGATGAGCGAGCAGGAGATCAGGTCCAGGATCAAGCAGATCATCTCGAACATCGCCGGGCTCGATCCCCAGAGGATCGGCGACGACGACTCCTTCACCGGTGACCTCAGCCTCGACTCGCTGTCCATGCTGGAGATCGGCGTCGACGTCGACATGGCGTTCCAGCTCGGCCTGCCGGACGAGCGCTACAAGGAGGTCCGGACGCTGCCGCAGATGGTGGCGCTGGTGCAACAACGACGAAGCGAGATCGGCGGCGGCGTCCCGGCCGGGGCCCTCCAGGAGGCCGTCTCCTGATGCACGGCCGCATCGCGGTCACCGGCCTGGGGTGGGTCACCCCGATCGGCGCCGGCCGCGATGAGGTCTGGGAGGGGTTGCTCGCCGGGCGCAGCGGTTTCGCTCCCGTCGAGTCGTTCGATACGGCCAGGTTCAGCGTCCACGTCGGAGCCGAGGTGCGCGGCTTCGACGCCCGGCCCTGGATCCGCCGCCTCGACCCCGGCCGCCTCGGCCGCGCCTCCCAGCTCGCCATCGCCGCCGCCCGCATGGCGCTCGAGGACGCGGGCCTCGCGGACCTCGACGCGGAGAGCCACCAGGGCCGGGAGCGGACCGGCGTGGTCATGGGCACCACCTCCGGCGAGCCGCGCGAGGTGGAGCGCTTCGACGACCGCTACCTCGCCGGCGACACGGCGGCGATCGGCGCCGAGTTCATGGGGCTCTACCCGTGCCACATGATCGCCGCCCACATCGCCCGCGAGATGGGGATCCGCGGCCCGGTCGAGATGATCCCCACCGCCTGCGCCGCCGGCAACTACGCCATCGCCCGTGCCTTCGACCTCCTGCGCACCGGCCGCTCCGACCTGGTGCTGGCCGGCGGCGCCGACGCCTTCTCCCGCATCACCTATGCCGGCTTCCACCGTCTGGGCGCCATCGCCCCCGAGCGCTGCCAGCCGTTCGACCGCGACCGCAAGGGGATGATCCCCGGCGAGGGCGCGGCGGTCCTCGTGCTGGAGCCGCTGGAGCGGGCGCGGGCGCGCGGCGCGCGGGTCTACGCCGAGGTGGCCGGCTACGGGCTCTCCTGCGACGCCCACCACATGACGGCCGCTCACCCGGAAGGGGACGGCGCGGCGCGGGCGATGCTCGCCGCGCTGGCCGACGCCGGCCTCGAGGCGCGCGACGTCTCCT
Source organism: Thermoanaerobaculia bacterium (assembly GCA_035628695.1). Classification (GTDB taxonomy): domain Bacteria; phylum Acidobacteriota; class Thermoanaerobaculia; order Multivoradales; family UBA5704; genus DASPJI01. The sequence continues at coordinate 5,774 of DASPJI010000359.1, forward strand.
ACATCAGCGCCCACGGCACCGGCACCCCGACCAACGACCGGCTGGAGACCCTGGCGGTGCAGCGGGTGTTCGGCGAGGCGGCGGCGCGGACCCCCATGAGCTCCATCAAGTCGATGATCGGCCACACGATGGGGGCCGCCTCGGCGATCGAGGCCGGGGTCTGCTCCCTGGCGGTGGCGACCGGCCGCGTCCCCCCCACCATGAACATGGAGGCGCCCGACGGCGACCTCGACTACGTCCCCAACGCCGCCCGCGAGCTCGACGTGCGGGTGGCGATGAACAACGCTTATGCCTTCGGGGGCAACAACGCCTCCGTCCTCTTCAGGTCTACGGAGCACTGACGTGCGGCGGGTCGTGATCACCGGCGCCGGCGTCCTGTCGCCCCTGGCCGACTCCCCCGCCGGGCTCCACGCGGCCCTGTGCGCCGGGCAGTCCGCCCTGAAACCGGTGGAGCTCTTCCCGCTGGACGGCGTCACCCCCCGTCCGGCGGGCGAGATCCGCCCCTTCGATCCCAAGGCCTACCTCGGCGAGCGCAACCTGCGGCCGGTGGACCGCACCTCGCGGCTGCTCCTGGTGGCGGCCCAGCAGGCGCTCGAGTCCGCCGGCTGGACCGCCGGGGAGCGGGCGGCGCGGGAGGTCGGGCTGGTCCTGGGGACCACCTTCTGCAGCGTCCACACGATCGCCGAGTTCGACCGCCGCGCCGTGCAGCTCGGCCCCTCCTACGCGAGCCCCATGGACTTCGCCAACAGCGTCATCAACGCCGCCGCGGGCCAGGCCGCCATCTGGCACGGCCTGCGCGGCGTCAACTCCACGGTATCGGCGGGCGAGGCGTCGGGGCTCCTCGCCCTGGCCCATGCCGCCGACCTGATCCGCGCCGGCCGGGCGGAAGCGCTGCTCGCCGGCGGCGCCGAGGAGCTCTGCTTCGAGTCGTTCCTGGGCTGCGAGCGCGCCGGCCGCCTGGGGCTCTCGGTGACCGTCCCCTTCGACGCCCGGCGCGACGGCTTCGCGCTGGCCGAGGGCGCCGCCCTCCTCATGCTGGAGGAGGCCGGGTCGGCCGCGGCCCGCGGCGCCCGCGTCCTCGCCGAGGTGCGCGGGCACGGCAAGGCGTTCAACCCGGCGGGCGCCGAGGACGAGGCGAGCGCCGTCTCCGCCGTCGCCCGCGCCGTCCACCTGGCGCTGGAGGACGCGGCGGTCGGTCCCACGGACCTCGACGTCCTGAGCCTCTCGGCCAACGGCAGCGTCCATGGCGACCACAACGAGGCCTGGGGCGTCGGCATGGCCCTGGATGGAGCGGGCGACAGGCCCGTAGCCGCCATCAAGGCGATGCTCGGCGAGGCGCTGGGCGCCTCCGGCGCCTTCCAGGCCGCGGCCCTCCTGGGCACCTTCGGCGACGGCGTGGTCCCCGGCGTCCTGGGGCTGGAGCGGACCGAGGGCGGGTTCCCGCTCGCCGGCGTCCGGGCAGAGACGCGGCGCCTCGGCCGCGCGCCGCGGCTCGGGCTGCTCCACGCCATGGCCTGGGACGGCCAGAGCTGTGCCCTGGTCCTCGAGGCACCCCCCGAGGCGAGGCCATGAACGGTCCGGAGCGGCCCGGGATCGTCCCCCGCTTCGAGGAGCAGGGCTACTCGGCCGAGGCCATCGCGGAGCGCCGCCGCTGGCTGACCGAGCGGACCGGCGCCCCCCTCACCCACGTCGGCGCCTTCACCGTCCCCGGCGAGGAGATGCGGGGCAACATCGAGAACCCGGTGGGCGCCGTCCAGGTGCCGCTGGGCGTCGCCGGGCCGCTCCTCGTCCAGGGCGAGCACGCGCGGGGGACCTTTTACGTGCCGCTCGCCACCACCGAGGGGGCGCTGGTGCGCTCCTACGAGCGCGGGGCCGCCGCCATCACCCGCGCCGGCGGCGCCACCGTCCGCCTCTACGCCGACGAGAACCGCGTCTCCCCGGTCTTCCTGTTCGACAGCGTGGCCGAGGCCGCCGACTTCGTCCGCGGCCTGCCCGGCTGGTTCGAGGCCGTGCGCGCCGCGGCCGAGTCCACCACCCGGCACGGCAAGCTGCTGCGCCTGGAGCCCCGGCCGCTCGGCCGCGAGGTGGTGGTCCATTTCTGCTACTCGACCGGCGACGCGCACGGCATGAACATGATCGTCCGCGCCACCGACCACGCCTGCCGGTGGCTGCTGGCGAACACCCCGGCGCGGCGGCACCTCGTCTTCAGCGGCCTGGAGGCCGAGAAGCGGGCGGCCGGCTCGCTCTTCGCCGGCGGCAAGGGGAAGAAGGTGGTCGCCGGCGCCCTGGTGCCGGACGGCATCTGCCGCGCCTGGCTCCACGCCACCCCCGGGCAGTTGACGGAGGTCTGGCGCCATACCCTCCTCGGCCACGTCCAAGGGGGGACGCTGGGCTACAACGGCCACTTCGCCAACGGCCTGACCGCGCTGTTCATCGCCTGCGGCCAGGACGTCGCCAACGTCACCAACTCCGCCGTGGGCGTCACCTCCTTCGAGGTCACCGGCGGCGGGGACCTCTACGCCAGCGTCACCCTGCCGTCGCTCACCGTCGCCACGGTCGGCGGCGGCACCGGCCTGGGGACCGCCCGCGAGTGCCTGGAGGTGCTGGGGTGCGCGGGAGATGCCGCCCGGGGGGGCGCGCCGAAGCTGGCCGAGATCGCCGCCGCCCTGCTCCTGGGGGGCGAGCTGTCCATGGCCGGCGCCATCGCCAGCGGCGAGTTCGTCCAGGCGCACGAAGCCTACGGCCGCAACCGGCCGGCCGCCCCCGTGGAGGCCGGCGCTTGAAACGGCTGTTCCGCGGCCTGCGGCGACCGCCGGACGCCACCTACGACGCCGTGGTCATCGGCGCCGGCATCGGCGGTCTGGTCACCGCCAACCTGCTGGCGCGGGAGGGGCTCCGGGTCCTCCTTGTCGAGCAGCACTACATGGTGGGGGGCTACTGCAGCACCTTCAAGCGGCGCGGCTACGTCTTCGACGCCGCCACCCACTTCTATCCGCTGCTGGGCAATGCGGAGACGCTGACCGGCCGCCTCCTCGCCGAGCTGGGGGCCACCACCGGCTGGGTGAAGATGGACCCGGTCGACACCTTCCATTTCCCGGACGGCTCGCGCTTCGAGGTGCCGGCCGACTTCGACGCCTACCTGGCGCGCCTCAAGGCCGAGTTCCCGGAGGAGGCCGCCGCCCTCGACTCCTTCTTCCAGGCGGTCCGCGAGACCTACCTGCTCGGCCTCCTCCATTACTTCAGAGGACGGCCGCTCTCCCAGCTCGGCCGGCTGGCGCCGTACCGCGACCTGACCGTCCGCGAGGCGCTGGACCGCTGGTTCCGCGATCCCAAGCTGAAGCTGCTGCTCACCGCCGACTGCCCGCACTGGGGGTCGCCGCCGGGCCGCACCTCCTTCGTCTTCGACTCCATGCTGCGGCTCTCCTACTTCCTCGGCAACTACTACCCGCAGGGGGGCTCCCAGGCCTTCGCCGACGAGCTCGCGCGCTGCTTCGAGGAGCGCGGGGGGCACGTCCTCACCAGCGCGATGGCGCAACGCATCCTGATCGCCGGCGGCACGGCGTGCGGGGTCGAGCTCGAGATCCTCCGCGGCCCGCTCGCCGGCTCGTCGTTCACCGTGGCCGCCGGCGCCGTGGTCTCCAACGCCGACCTGCTCCTCACCCTGGAGCGGCTGATCGGCGCCGCGCACGTGGCGCCGGAGACACTCGCCGGGCTGCGGTCGCTGCGGCCGACCTATCCCTGCTTCCTGACCTACATAGGGACGGCCGGCATCCCCGACTCGGTCCTCGAGGACGTCCAGGGCTACTACTGGGACGGCTGGGACATGGACCGGGTGGGCACCGACGCGTTGCGCTTCAAGATCTTCGCCCCGACCCTCTACGAGCCGGGCATGGCGCCGCCCGGGGGGCAGGTGATCCTGGTGCAGAAGGTCCTGGAGATGGACTACGGCGCCGTCACCGACTGGCCGGCGCACAAGCGTCAGGTGGAGGAGCAGGCCTTCCAGCACCTGGAGCGGCTGATCCCCGGCTTCTCCGGGCACGTGGTGGTCACCGACAGCTCGTCGGCGCGCAGCGCCTGGCGGTTCACCCTCAACCATCAGGGGGCCATGCTGGGCTGGGAGATGTCCCCCTGGCAGCTCGGCGAAGGGCGGCCCGACATCGCCGGAGAGATCCGGAACCTCTACTTCACCGGCCACTGGGTCCGCCCCGGCGGCGGCATCACCCCGGTCATCGTCTCGGCGCAGCAGGCCGCGGCGGCCGTGCTGCGGGGAGCTGGAGACGTGGATACAAGGGAGGAGCTATGCAGCACGCTAATGACTGCGACGTCCTGATTCTCGGCGCCGGCCTCGCCGGCGTCTGCCTCGCCCGCCAGATCCTGCTCGCCGATCCGGAGAAGCGGATCATCATGGTGGACCGCCGGAGCGACCTGCCGCCCACCAAGCAGAAGGTGGGGGAGGCCACGGTCCAGATGAGCGGCTACTACTACGCCAAGGTCCTGGAGCTCGAGGAGTACCTGCTCCAGGAGCACTACCTCAAGTACAACCTGCGCTTCTTCTGGCCGTCGGCGCAGGGGGCGGACCGCTACGAAGAGCTCAGCCAGTCCTACATCCGCGGCCTCTCCAACATCCCGACCTACCAGCTCGACCGCAACAAGTTCGAGGGCGAGGTGCTGCGGCGCAACCTGGCCGACCCGCGTTTCACCCTCTACGCGCCGGTGAAGAACATCGAGATCGACCTCGCCGAGACCGTCGCGGCCGGCCCCCACTCCTTCGGTTTCGAGACCGGGGACGGGAAGGTTTCGGGCCAGGCCGGCTGGGTGGTGGACGCCACCGGCCGCGGCCGGCTGCTGTCCAAGCGCCGGCAGCTCCAGCGGCCGAGCCCGATCCATCACGGCACCACCTTCTTCTGGGTGGACGGCCTGGTGGATATCGAGCGGCTGACCGACCTGACGCCGAAGGAGGTGCGGCTGCGCCCCGACCGCTCCACCCTCGGGCATACGCCCGCCTTCCTGGCCACCAACCACTTCTGCGGCGAGGGGTGGTGGTTCTGGGTCATCCCCCTCCACAACCGCACCAGCCTGGGGCTGGTCTACGACAACCGGCTGGTGCCGCGGGAAGAGGTCGCGACGGCGGAGAAGACGATCGATTTCGTCTGCCGGCACTACCCCCTCTTCGAGCGCGCCCTGAGGAACCGCGAGATCATCGACGCGAGCGGCTTCGTCAGCTTCGCGCACGACTGCGGCCAGACCCTGAGCACCGCCCGCTGGGCCATGGTCGGCGAGGCCTGCCGCTTCACGGACCCGCTCTACAGCCCCGGCGGCGACCTGATCTCCACCTACAACACGCTGATCACCGACGCCATCCTCACCGACGACCCGCGGGAGCTGGAGAGCAAGGTCCGCCTCTACGAGGGCCTGGCGCGAGCCGTTTACGAATCCTACGTGCCGAGCTTCGCGGTGAGCTACAGCACCCTCGGCGACCAGGAGTGCTTCTCCCTGCGCTACACCTGGGAGCTCGCCATCTACTTCTCCTTCTTCGTCTTCCCGTTCATCAACGACCTCTTCACCACCCGCGCCTTCGTGCCCGGCTTCCTGCAGCGCTTCGGCCGGCTCGGGCCGATGAACCGGGGGGTGCACGAGCTCCTCGCCGGCTACTATGAATGGAAGAAGGAGCACCCGCGCGGCCCGGCACGCGAGCCCCTGTTCTTCGATTTCTACGAGCTCTGGCCGCTCAAGGCGGCGGAGACCTGCTTCTACCGCGTCGGCGTCACCCCCGAGGAGGCGCGCCAGATCCTCGACGAGCATCTCGGCAACCTGCGGGAGAACGCGCGCTGGATCTATGCGTACGTCGCCGCCACGGTCCTGGGAGACGAGCGGGCGGTGACACATCCAGAGTTCGTCGGCGGCATCGACGTGGACAACCTCGCCTTCGATCCCCGGGAGATGCGGGAGCGTCTGGAGCGCTGCGGCGAGACCGATGAGCGCTGGAGCTGGAACTTCGAGCCGCCGGCGCTCTGCCGGTTCCGCAAGGAGGTGGCGGCCGTGGAGCCCATGGAGGAGGCCGAGGAGCCGATGATGGCCGCCGGAGGCGCCCGGTGATCACCGCGCAGCGCCCGGTGCTGGACCCGCCGCCCGATCTGGCGCCGGGCCTGGAGCGGGCGTTCGCCTTCGTGCCGGAGGAGCGCTCCGGCCCTGTCCAGGTGGAGGGGAGCCTCCCCGCCTCCCTGCGCGGCACCTACTACCTGAACGGCCCCGCCCGCTTCGCCCGCGCCGGCCTGCGCTATCGCCACTGGCTGGACGGCGACGGCATGGTCTGCGCCCTGCGCTTCGATGACGCCGGGGAAAGCGGCGCCCACCTCACGGCCCGCTTCGTGCGCAGCGCCAAGTGGACGGCCGAGGAGGAGGCCGGCCGCCCCCTGTTCCGCGCCTTCGGCACCGCCTTTCCCGGCGACCGGCTGGTGCGGGGGGTGGCGCTGGAGTCGCCGGTCAACGTCAGCGTCGTCCCCTGGCGGGACACCCTGCTGGCCTTCGGCGAGCAGGGGCTCCCCTACGAGCTCGACCCGGTGACGCTCGAGACCCGCGGCCTCTACAACTTCGGCGGCACGCTCAACCCGGTGAGCCCGCTCGCCGCCCACGCCAAGGTCGATCCCACCAACGGCGAGCTGCTGGACTTCGGCGTCTCCTTCGCCAGCGCCCGGCCGCTCCTCAACCTCTATCGCTATTCGGCCGAGGGGGCCCTCCTCTATCGCCGGCGGCTCCCCCTCCCCTTCCCCTGCTCCCTGCACGACTTCGCCCTCAGCCCGCGCCACGCCGTCTTCTATCTCGCCCCCTACGTGCTCGACGTCGAGCGGCTGCTGCGCGAGGGCTCCACCCTGATGGAGTCGCTGGTCTGGCGGCCCGAGCTCGGGACCCGCCTCCTGGTCGTGGACCGGCAGACCGGCGAGGCCGTGGCCGATCTCCCGATCGGGGACCGCTACTGCCTGCACACCATCAACGCCTTCGAGGAGGGGGACCTCCTGGCGGTCGACGTGGTGGAGCTGGACCGTCCGGTCTACGACCAGTACGAGGTGGTGCCGGACCTCTTCACCTCCGTCTCCCCCGGCCGCCCCGTGCGCCTGCTGGTGGACCTGAGAGGGGGGAGCCTCGTGGAACGCCGGGAGCTGGGCCCCACCGAGGCGCCGGACTTCCCGGCGATCGCCCCCTGCCGCACGGGCCTGCCCACCGAGGACGTCTGGATGCTGGACATCTCCACCGCCGGCCGCCCCGGCCGCAAATTCTTCGACCGGCTGGTCCACCTTCCGGCCGGGGGGACGCCGGACGTCTGGCAGGCGCCGCCCGGCGTCTATCTGGGAGGAGAGCCCGCCTTCGCGCCGCTCGCCGGCGAGGAGCGGGGCGCCGTCCTCTGCCAGCGCTTCGACGCGGTGGCGAACGAGAGCGCGTTCCTGGTCTTCGACGCCTTCGGCGTGGCCGCCGGCCCGCGCGCCGTGCTGCCGCTCGAGTCCCCGCTTCACCTGGGTTTTCACGCCGTCTTCGTTCCGGAATGATCCCCATCCGAGAGGAGAGCGTCATGCCCGATACCACCCCTGTCCTCTACCCCGAGACCATCCACGATCCCGCGGCCGTCCGCAGCCGGACCGTCACCTGGCAGGACCCCGCGCTCGGCCTCTCCCGGGCGCGCGAGATGTCCGGGCTCGACTGGCTGAACGAGATGTTCCGCGGCAAGCTGCCGCGCCCGCCGCTCAACAACCTGCTGGGCGTCGACGAAGGGGGCGCCGAGCCGGGCCGCGCCTGGATGAGCTTCCCGGCGGGCGAGCACCTGTACAACCCCATGGGCACGGTGCACGGCGGAGTGCTGTCCACGGTGCTCGACTCGGCGATGGGCTGCGCGGTGCAATCCACCCTCGGCCCGGGCGAGGGCTACACCACGATCGACCTCCACGTCACCTTCGTGCGTCCGGTGACCGCGGCCTCCGGGCGGCTGCGCTGCGAAGGCGAGATGGTCCACGCCGGCCGGCGCCTCGCCATGGCGCAGGCGCGCCTGACCGATGCCCAGGGACGGCTCTGCGCCCACGCGGTCTCTTCCTGCATGATCCGCCGGGCCGGCGACCACGACGGACGGGTCTGAGCTGTGATCTGATACCCGCCATGCACGACTACGTCGCGTCGCTGGTATCCGAGGTCAAGGCCAAGAACCCCGGAGAGCCCGAGTTCCATCAGGCGGTCGCGGAGGTCATGGAGTCGCTGGCGCTGGTCCTCGGCCGGCGGCCCGAGTACCGGCGCGCCAAGATCCTCGAGCGGCTCGTCGAACCCGAGCGCGTCATCCTCTTCCGGGTCCCCTGGCAGGACGACCGCGGCGAGGTCCACGTCAACCGCGGCTTCCGGGTCGAGATGTGCAGCGCCATCGGCCCCTACAAGGGGGGGCTGCGCTTCCACCGCTCGGTCAACCTCGGCATCCTGAAGTTCCTCGCCTTCGAGCAGATCTTCAAGAATTCGCTGACCACCCTCCCCATGGGCGGCGGCAAGGGGGGCTCGGATTTCGACCCCAAGGGCAAGAGCGACGACGAGGTCATGCGCTTCTGTCAGAGCTTCATGTGCGAGCTGTACCGGCACATCGGCCCGAACACCGACGTGCCGGCGGGCGACATCGGCGTCGGCGGCCGCGAGATCGGCTACCTCTTCGGCCAGTACAAGCGGCTGCGCAACGAGTTCACCGGCGTGCTCACCGGCAAGGGGCTGCACTGGGGCGGCTCGCTGATCCGCCCGGAGGCCACCGGCTACGGCTGCGTCTATTTCGCCCAGGAGATGCTCGCCACCCGCGGCCAGACGCTGGAGGGCAAGACCTGCCTGGTCTCGGGCAGCGGCAACGTCGCCCAGTACACCGTCGAAAAGCTCCTCGACCTGGGCGCCCGGCCGGTGACCCTGTCGGACTCCGACGGCTTCATCCATGACGAGGCCGGCCTGGACCGCGACAAGCTCGCCTTCGTCATGGAGCTCAAGAACGTCCGCCGCGGCCGCATCCAGGAGTACGCCGAGAGATACGGCACCGCCACCTACGTGCCGAACGGCCCCGGGCCCGCCCAGGGGCTCGGCCACAACCCCCTGTGGGACCGCCAGGCGGACTGCGCCTTCCCGAGCGCGACGCAGAACGAGATCAACGGCCGCGACGCCGCCAACCTCCTGCGCAACGGCGTCTTCCTGGTCTCCGAGGGGGCCAACATGCCGTCGGACATCGACGCGGTGAACCGGTACCTCGACGCCGGCATCCTCTATGGACCGGGCAAGGCCGCCAACGCCGGCGGCGTCGCCACCTCGGGGCTGGAGATGGCGCAGAACAGCATGCGCTACCGCTGGACCCGCGAGGAGGTGGACGGCAAGCTGCAGCAGATCATGAAGGAGATCCACCGCGCCTGCCTGGAGACCGCCGAGGCCTACGGCGTGCCCGGCAACTACGTCCACGGCGCCAACATCGCCGGCTTCCTGAAGGTCGCCGAGGCGATGATGGATCAGGGACTGGTCTAGTCCTGCGGGCACGTCCAGGCGCGGCGCCCCGGCCACTGGCGCCACGCCCCGGACCTGTGCTTCGATTGTCAAAGATCCCGAGGAGCCGAGTCTAAACTAGACGGATCACTCCGCTCCTCGAGCAGGACAATACATCTATGGAGATCCAATTGCAACTTCATGCCGTACCTCGTAGACTCTGGCCGGAGATGCTGCCGCTGAAGCCTTGACGGCGACTGGGGAGCGCTCCGGACGGCCTGGATGCCGTCCAGACCGCCCGGGAGCTCTCCAGATCCGCCGGCAGAGGTCCGAGACGCACGGATGGAGTCCGGGGCGCCCGGATTCACTCCACGGGGCTCGGGATGGCATCCGGGGCCCCTGGATCGTATCCATGGCGCCTGGACGGCATCCGGAGCGTCCGGATGGAATCCGGGCCGCCGCTCTTTGACAACTGAATTCAGGAGGCCTCGGCCTCAGAACCGGATCCAGAGCTCCGCCCCGCCAGCGGGGGCGTTCCTCAGGCCGAAGGCGAAGCCGTGGCGGGAGAGGATCTCGCGCACCAGGGTGAGGCCCAGGCCGCGGCCGTCCCGCTTGGTGCTGAAGAAGGGGGTGAAGAGGAGGGGCTCCACGCCGGCGGGGATGCCGGGGCCGGTGTCGCGGACGGCGAGCACCGCCCCATCCCCCTCGCGTTCCAGGCGCAGGGCGATCCGGCCGTCCTCGCCGATCGACTCCAGGGCGTTCTTGAACACGTTGACCAGCACCTGCTCCATCTGGTTGCGGTCCATGGGGATGGGCGCTATCGGAGCCAGGGCCTCGGCCCGCTCCCAGGCACAGGCGACGCGCCGCCGCTCCAGCTCCGGCCGCAGCAGGAGGAGGATCTCGTCGACCAGCCGGCGGACGTCGGTGGGGCGCGGGTCCGGCTCCGGCAGCCGCACGACGGTGGCGAAGCCGTTCATGAAGGCGCTCAGGCGCTCCATGCGGGCGATGGCCACGCCGAGGGCGGCGAGGAAGTCGTCCCGGTCCTCGTCGCCGAGCTGGCCGGCATAGCCGCGGAAGGAGTCGAGGAGCGACCCCACGGCCCCCACCGAGTTGTTCACCTCGTGCGACATCATGCGGATGAGCTTGCCGTACGCCGCGCTCTCCGAGGCCCGCAGCTCCTCCGTCAGCTCCTCCAGGAGGAAGAAGCTGCGCGGGAAGCCGCGGTCGAAGAACTCGGCCCGCGAGGCCTTGATCCGCCGCCCCCCCTGGAGCGGCAGCACCCGCGACTCCCCCACCCGGAGCGCCGCCAGCGCGGCCCCCAGCGGCCCGGCGCTCGCGGCCAGCAGCCCCCCCTCCGCCGACGTCTCCAGCAACGCCGCGGCGCTGGGGTTCGCCTGCGCGATCCGGCCGTCGAAGTCGAGGGTGAGGATGCCGGCGGGCGAGGCGGCCAGGATCCGCTCCAGGAAGAAGTGCTGCTCCTGGAGCTTCAACCGCTCCTCCCGCAGCCGGGCCACCATCTCGTTGTAGACGCGGACCAGGGCGTCCATCTCCGGCTGCCCCACCTCCCGGAAGGAAGAGGTGAACTCCCGTTCGGACATCAGCTCGGCGCCGGTGCGGATCAGCTCCAGGGGGACGAAGAACGACCGCACCAGCAGCACCCCCAGGGTGGCCGACAGCGCGAACAGCGCCTCCACCGCCAGGAGCAGCAGCCGGTTCTCGCGCACCGCGAAGACCGCGATCGCCGCCATGATCCCGTGGATCAGGACGAGGTAGAGGATGACCTTGGCGCGGAGGGACAGGGCTTACCCCTCGTGCGGACCAGAGCCGTGCGGATCGATGCCGTACTTCTCGAACCGCCGGTAGAGGGCGGCGCGGGAGAGGCCCAGGGCCTCGGCCACCCGGGTGACGTTGCCGTCATAGTGGCGCATGCACTGGACGATCATCGCCTTCTCCATCTCGTCGAGCGTCATGCTGCCCGGCGAGGGGAGGGCGCTCCCCTGGCCGCGGACCTCACGGCTGCCGAGCTCGGCGAGGCTGCGCAGGTCGCCGACGTCCAGCCGGCCGCCGTCGAGCACCAGCATCGCCCGCTCGAGGGTCTGCTTGAGCTGCCGGATGTTGCCCGGCCAGCTCTGCTCCTGCAGCCATTCGAGGGCGCGGCCGGTGATCTCCAATGGCTCCCGGGGCTCCCGCCGGTAGACGCGGGCGGAGAGGCCGAGGAAGTGGCGGGCGAGGAGGGGGATGTCGCCGCGCCGCTCGCGCAGCGGGGGCAGGCGCACGGCGATCAGGTTCAGGCGATAGAGGAGGTCCTCGCGGAACGTCCCCTTCTCCACCTGCTCGGCGAGGTCGCGGTTGGTGGCCGAGACCACCCGCACGTCGACCGTCCGGGTGACGCTCGACCCCAGCACCTCATAGGAGCGGTCCTGGAGGACGCGCAGCAGCTTCACCTGGGCGCTGGGGTCGATCTCGCCGATCTCGTCGAGGAAGATGGTGCCGCGGTCGGCGAGCTCGAAGCGCCCCTTGCGGTCCGCCCGGGCGTCGGTGAAGGCGCCGCGCACGTGGCCGAACATCTCGCTCTCGAACAGAGTCGACGAGATCCCCCCGAGGTTGACCTTGACGAACGGGGCGTCGCGCCGCCGGCTGTTGCGGTGGATGGCCTCGGCGATCAGCTCCTTGCCGGTGCCGCTCTCGCCGGTGATCAGCACCGAGGCGTCGGTGGGGCTCACCCGGCCGACGACCTCCAGGAGCTTGAGGAACCGGGGCTCGTTGCCCACCAGCCCCCGAAAGTCGAAGCGCCGGTCCAGCTCCTCGCGCGAGGGGGTCCTGCCCTGACCTTCATCGGCGCCGGAGCGGGAGGCGGCGAGCGACAGCGCGGTCTCCACCGACTGGAGGAGCTGGGCGTTGCTCCACGGTTTGGTGATGAAGTCGGCGGCGCCAGCCTTCATCCCCTCGACCGCCAGGGCGATGGAGCCCCAGCCAGTGATCAGGATCACCGGCAGGTGCGGGCGCAACCGGCGGATCTCGGCCAGCAGCTCCAGCCCCTCCTCACCATCGGTGCCGCGGGAGAAGTTCATATCCTGGAGCACCAGGCCGATCTCGTCTGGACCGGGCTCCTGCCCACGCACGGCCGCCAGGGCCTCCTCCTGGGAGCGCGCCGCCCGGGTCGAGTAGCCGTGGCGCTTCAGGAGGAGACCCAGCGAGGCGGCCACCGAAGGATCGTCGTCGACGATCAGGATCATGGCGTCACTCGTAGCGCAGCGCCTCGGCCGGAGGGATGCGGCTGGTCCTCCAGCTCGGATAGGAGGCGCAGGCCAGGGTCAGGAAGAGCATGGTCGCGAGGGTGGTCAGCAGGCCGGCCGTGAAGACCTCGGGGCTCAGGAAGCCGGCGAAGCCGAGGAGCGGGAGCTGGACCACCAACAGCGTGCCGAGGAGGAGACCCAGGCCGGTGAGGAAGAGCTGCTCCATCAGGACCTGCCTCCGGACCTGGGGGCCCGACGCCCCCGTCGCCCGCCGCAGGCCGAACTCCCGGGTGCGCTGCAGCAGATTCTGCCACAGCACCCCGATCAGCCCCAGCGCCACCATCATCAGGAGGAAGAAGGCGAGCGTGCCGCCCAGCACCAGCCGGCCGAGGCGGGACCGGAGAGCGGCCTCCCGCAACTGCGCCAGCGGCGTGATCTGGAACGACCAGCCGGGAGCCGCCCGCTGGAGCCGCTCGTACAGCTCCTTCTCGAAGGACTCCGGCGTACCCGGCCGTAGCTTCACCAACAGGTGGTGCGGCGGCCGCATCCACGGCTCCTCGGGCCGGAGCTTGAAGAAGAAGTTCTTGCCGGTCCCCGAGAGCTCCCCCCCCATCCGGAACTCCGAGATGACGCCGATGACCCGCATCTCGGGCTCCCGGGTCGCCGGATCGGGAGGAAAGAGCACCTGCCCGACCGGGTCTTTGCCCGCGAAGGCGTCCCGCGCCAGATCCTGATCGATGACCACCGGTTTCCAGCTCAGGCCCTCGTCGCCGGGCCTGAACCAGCGCCCGGCCACCAGATGCAGGCCCATGACACGGTCGAAGCCCGGCATCACCTCCTCGTACTCCGACCAGAGGACCCGGCCGCGGAAGCCCTGAGTCGTCGCGGCGCAGAGGCCGAACGGAGGGAGCAGGACACTGGCGGCGCCCTCCACCTGGGGCAGCGCGGCGATCTCCTCGAGCAGCCGGGAGAACCCCTCCCTCTGCCCGGGGATCCAGTGGAACCCGGAGTCGTTCACCATGAGCGAGATGTCCCAGACGTTCCCGGAGTCGAACCCCAACGGGCGGCGATAGCTGTCCCAATAATAGAGACTGGACGTCGCCACCACGAAGAGCACCAGGAACGCGATGAAGATCTCGAGAATGAGCAAGGCATTCGCGCGCTTGCGGTTCCAGACCAGCTTGAACAGGTGACGGATCATCGTGACCTCCCGCGCAGGGCTTCGGCCGGATGGAGCCTGGACATCTTCCAGGCCGGATAGACCCCGGAGAGCAGCCCGAACAGGACGGCGATGCCGAGGCCGTAGACGAACACGCGGACATTGACGGAGAGCTGGGAGTAGGAGATGAGACCGCTGGCGTTCAGCCCGTGGAGCACGGCCGCGGCCAGGGCCAGGCCGATCGCGCCGCCCACCAGGGTGAGCATCAGGTTCTCCACCACGAACTGCCCCACCAGCGCGCGCGACGAGGCGCCGAACGCCTTGCGGACGCCGATCTCCGACGATCGTTCGAGGATCCGGCTCAGGTTGATGTTCACCAGGTTGATCGCGGGCAGCAGCATGAAGAGCAGCATCGAGAGGAAGAGAGCGGCCCGCAGCAGGCCCGGCCGGCTCCGCTCGTAGGGGTCGCCGCCGGGGGGGAGGTACCGGGAGGTGGACTCGAAGAGGGTATCGGCGCCGCCCTCCAACCGGTCGAAGTAGCTGGGCAGGTGGCTCTTCGCCTGCCGCAGCCGGCGGTCGAGCTCGGCCCGGATGGCGGGGAAGTCGGAGCGGCTACGGGCGAGGAGGAGCGCCTGGAAGCCGCCGACGAGCTCCCGCTTGTAGACGTCGGACTTGATGGTGGAGATGGGCACCCAGACATCGGCGAAGGAGGTCTCGCGCAGGCTCGAGACGTTGCGCACCACCCCGACCACCCGGAACGTCTGGCCGCCGATCTCGAACGTCCTGCCCACGGCGGGCCCGCGGCCGAAGACCCGCTGCCGGGTGGCTTCGTTGATCACCGCCACGAAGCGGCCCTGCCGGTCTTCCTCGACGGTGAAGGGCCTCCCCTCGAGGAAGTCAAACTCCAGGATGCGCCAGAGCTCGCCGTCGGTCCGCCGCAGAGTCGACAGCGCCTTCTGTCCGCCGGCGTAGGAGGCGGCGGTCTCTTGCCCGCCGATGACCGCGACCCCCTCGACCTCGGGCATTGCCGCCATGGGACGGATGAAGTGGTCCAGGAAGAGATAGCCCGGCCCCCCCGGGAAGATGACGTCCTTCGGCCCTCGCATGGCCAGGGTCTCGAGATGGAGGGTGCGGTCGGAGTGGACCTCCGGCGGCTGCGGGCCATAGATGGAATCGAACATCGCCGTGGCGACCAGCAGGATCAGGAGGGTCAGGCTGATGCCGAACAGGCTGATGAAGGTGTAGAACTTCTGGCGTTGCAGGACCTTCCAGGCGATCTTGAGGTAATTGGCGAGCATGGCGGCCTCCCTTCACTGCACCTGGCGGCCGTCGAAGAGGCGCACCACCCGGCCGGTGCGCTCGGCCAGGCGCAGGTCGTGGGTCACCATGACCACGGTGGTCCCCTCGCCGGAGTTGAGCCCCATGAGGATGCCGATGATCTCGTCGCCCGTCTGGCTGTCCAGGTTGCCCGTGGGCTCGTCGGCGAGGAGGAGCCGGGGCCGGCCGACGATGGCGCGGGCGATCGCCACCCGCTGCTGCTGGCCGCCGGAGAGCTGGGCCGGGAAGTGGTGCGCCCGCGAGGTCAGCCCTACCCGCTCCAGGGCGGCGAGAGCCATGCTCCGCCGCTCGCCATGGGGCATCCGGCGATAGAGGAGCGGGATCTCGACGTTGTCCACCACCTTGAGGTCTGGGATCAGATGGAAGGATTGAAAGATGAACCCCACCTTCTCGTTGCGCACCCGGGCGAGGTCGCGGTCGGCGTAGCGCTTCACGGGCCGGCCGTCGAGCTCGACGTGCCCCTCCGAGGGCTCGTCGAGGAGGCCCATGATGTGGAGGAGTGTGCTCTTGCCACAGCCCGAGGGCCCCATGATGGAGACGGTCTCCCCCTCTGACACCTGCAGGTTGATTCTCTGGAGGGCGAGGGTCTCGATCCTTTCGGCCCGGTACAGCTTGCTGACGTTCTGTAGGTGGATCATTGGAATGCCTCCGTATTCTCCTGTCCGGAGAACCTGGAGAGCACGCGCCGTGCCACCAGCTAAACCGCTCTGGTGGCAAGACTTACGAGAATCGAGGGGGATCGGGGACCGTCCGCGGCCGGACGGGGTGTCCGGAAGCGGACGGTCCGGGGCAGGCTCAGCGCCGGGAGCCGCGCATCGAGGCGTCGACGCTCCAGGGGCCGGAGCCGCGGGCGGCGATGTAGAGGAAGACGAAGCAGTAGAGGGCGGCGAGCTCACCCTGGTTCTGGATCGGCAGCGTGCCCTGCGGCTGGTGGACCATGAAGTAGGCCACCGCCATGGTGCCGCTCGCCAGGAACGCGGCCCAATGGGTGAGGAACCCGACCATGATCAAGACGCCGGCGACGAATTCGATCACTCCGGCGACCCCCGCCAGAGAGGCGATGGGCTGCTGTTGCCCACCCAGGACTCCGAACAGCTTCTGCAGGCCATGACAGAGGAACATGAAGCCGGCCACGATGCGGAGCAGGGCGTAGATGCGGTCGGCGTGGGGGGAGAGAAAGAACCTGTTCATGACACCTCCTTGGTTGAGGGTTCCGGGGATTGTACGCCGCGCAGCCCGGTTCAGGGAGGAGATTCCTTCGTCGCCCCCCGAGGAAGGGCCGTCATTCCCTGCGAAACGGGCTCCACTCCCCGGGAAACGATGACCATTCGCGGAGGAATGATCGCCGTTTCCTTCGAAATGATCGTCCTTCCTCAAGGAATGGTGGCCGTTTCTCGAGAAATTAAGGCCACTTCGCCAGGAATGAAGGCCATTCCGCAAGAAATGGCGGCCGTTCCCCGAAGGACGGCCACCATTCCTGCGGGAACGACAGCGGTTTCTGCTGGTATGGGGGAGGGCTTTGGCGCCCTGGTTCAGTTGTCGACCTCGGCCTTGAGGGTCAGGGCGAGGATGGAGCCGTCGCCCTGACGGGTGCCGCGGCCCTCGACGCGGGTCGGGTCGCCGCTCCGCACGGAGCCCGCGATCTCGGTGAGGGAGAGCAGGTCGCCGCGGCCGCTCCACTGGGTCTGGCCGTTGACGCGGACCGTCGCGCCGCCGGCCAGGGTCAGGCTGCCGCCGCCGACGTCGACCGAGACCACGCGCGCCTCGAACTCCTGGCCCGTCCGGGGGCGCTGCTCGCCGTTGCCACCGTTGCCGCCATTGCGGCCACCCCGGCGGCCGCCGCCGTTGTTGGTGGTCGCGTCATCGCCACCACGGCCGCGCCGGCCACGCCGGCCGCGGTCGTCTCCGGCCGCGTCGTCGCTGCCGCGCCCGCGCCGGCGACCCCGGTCGTCGCCGGCCTCGTCATCGCCGCCGCGCCCACGGCCGCGGCTCTCCTCGGTCACGGAAGCGGTGTTGGACTCGGCGGAGACCACGGCGGATTCGAGGTCCACGGCGGGCTCGGTGGGGCTCTGGCTCTTCGAGCAGCCCACGGTCCCCAGCGGGAGGATCAGCAGGGAGGCGAGAGCGAGCTTGGAAAGAGGATGAGACATCGGGTGCTCCTTTCGAATCAGAGGCGGGACCACGAGAAGGCCCACCGGTTTCGAGAAGTGAGACAGCCGGAGGTGGCGAATGGAACAGGGGAGTCTCACAGCAGGCTGAGCTGCTCCGGCCGCCGCGGGGGGAGGACGGGCTCGTCGCGCCGCTCGAGGAGGGCCTCTTCGACGTCGGCGAGGAAGGGGGAGGGGCGGGTCTCCATGGTCTGCCCGCGCAGGGTCCGCTTGCGGCTGTGGAAGAGGAAGAGGCGCGAGCGGGCCCGGGTGAGGCCG
>DASPJI010000360.1:0-3350 GCA_035628695.1 Thermoanaerobaculia bacterium
CGTTGATGCCGAGGACGACGACGTTCACCTCGCCGCCGGCCTGGGTGAATTCCACCAGCCGCCGCAGCACCAGGCCGATCCAGTCCATGTTCTCGGTGCCGCTCTCCATGGAGATCCTGGCGCCGGCGGAGACGGCGAACCACTCCAGGGAGACGCCCATCCGGCCGGCGAGCTCGATGGCGGCCACGATGCGCCGGCACTCGGGCTCGGCGAGGGAGCCCATGCCGCGGCTCGGATCGCCCAGCACGATGACGCGGGTGATCCCCTCGGGATAACGGCCGGTGAAGCTGCGCACCACCCCCACCACGACGTTGGCCCGGTTCTGGCCGTAGGGGCGGTGGACCGGGACGAGACGCCCCTCGGCGTCGAGGTCGTGCTCGGCGAAGTCGCCGGGCGGCAGGTCGCCCTGCGAGCCGTCGCGCGAGGGGGCCAGGCGCTTGACCAGCTCATAGGGATAGGTGAGCCCCCGCCGGCGCAGCTCGATGACCTTCTGGGCGTACTCCCGCAAGGGCTTGAGCGGCACGTCCGACGGTTTCCGGAAGCGCAGCACCAGCCCGCCTTCGGCGAAGTTGGAGATCTCCAGCACCCAGGCCCGGGGCTCGCGGGTCTCGCGGTCCGGGATGCGGCAGCGGATGGCTACCTTCTCGATCCCCAGGCCCTCGGTCAGGGGGGAGAGGCGCTCGACCATGCCGCGCAGCTCCTCCATCTCCAGGTCGATCACCGGCCAGAGGTTGAGGAGCACGCGGTTCCACTGCAGCCGGTCGCCCGCGGCGCGGCGGGCCTGGAAGCGGCGCATGCCGGCGAGCGCCTCCATCAGCGTGTGCTCGAGCTGGGGGAGCCCGACGCGGCCGGCGCCGTCCCGAGCCGCCTCGTCGCGCCGGACGGTCAGCTCCCGCACCTCGGCGAGGGCGAAGAGCCGCTCGTCCCCGGGGTTCTCCTGCGCCCGGCCGTGGAACAGGTAGACCCCTTCGGGGGCCGGCAGGCGCTGGAGGTGGAAGTTGGAGAGGCGCCAGAGCTCCATGCGCCGGGCCATCATCGGATGGATCCCCCGGTACACGGCGTCCTCGGCGTAGCCGCCGTTGTCCGTGCGCCGGAAGGTGAAGTGCTGGACGCCCGCGGGGCTCGACAGCGCGACCGCCACGCGCTGGAGCCCCCGCGGGAAGCCGGGGCTCGCCAGCAGGTCGGCGACCTCGGCCGCCGCTTCGGCGTCGGCCAAGGGCCCGTCCGCCCGCCGGGCATAGAGGTCGATGACCACGTCGCGGCCGTCGCGCCGGGCCTCCTCGGCGAGGCCGCGCAGGGCCCGCGCCTGGGAGGCCAGCCGCTCGTGCTCGGCGTGGGTCGCCAGCAGGCGGATGCGCTCCTCCTGATAGTCGTAGTCGGTGATGGCCAGGCTCTGGTCGCCCACGGTCCGCACACGGACGTCGCCGATCTCGCGGATGCGGTAGTAGCGCCGCACCATGACCTCGAGCATCGCCTCGCGCAGGTGCGGCCCGGCCTCGGCGAAGCGCATGGAGAGGCGATGGTGGAGAGGCTGCGGGTACTCGACGAGCGCTTTGATGCGGGCGGATCGCTCGCCGGCCGGCAGGCTGGTGGCGAGCCGGGCCAGGTCCTTCTCGGCCGCGGCGAGGATGCGCTCCTGGGACGCGAGGAGGATCGGCCGGTCGAAGCAGCGGTAGCGCACCTCCCGCGCCAGGTCGTAGAGCGCCGGCTCGCGCCCCTGGCTCTCGGCGATCATCCGGTCCAGGAGGCCGCGCAGGTCGTCGCCCCCGAGCGGCTGGCCGCTCTCGAGGCACCCTTCGAGCAGCGCGAGAACCGGCGGCACCTGACGCGCCAGCCGGGAGTGGGAGATCGCGATGCGGAACAGGCTCTCCTCGAGCCGCGGCGAGCGGCCGAGGACGTCGACGCCGTAGTGGGCGAGGGCGCGGCGCAGGTCGTCCAGGAAGGCCGGGGGGAGCCCCTCGCCGCCGGCGTCCAGGTCGCGCAGGTAGGTGAACAGGTACTCCTCGGCGCTGTGTCGGCCCTCCTCCTCGCGGGCGCCCGGCCGCCGGAAGAGGGCGCCGATGTCGACGAAGGCGCGCAGGATGGCGAGCACGGCCGCGGCGTCGCCGTCCGCCCCCTGGCTTCCGCCGACCCCTCCCGTGACGAGACGCTCGACGGCGGCAGGCTCGTAGTCGTAGCCCAGCATCAGCCGCCGGACCTCGCCCAGGGTCCGGGCGCCGGGCTCCTGCGGCAGGGCGTCGAAGCGCACCGGCGCCTCGCTGGCGGCAGACCCCGAGGAGACGGCGCCGGAAGCGGGCTCGAGCTCCAGGATCGGCGCGCCCAGCGGAACCTGGACATTGCGGCGCACCAGCAGCCGGGCCACCCGGCCGGCAGCCGGCGCCACCAGCGTGGTCTCCATCTTCATGGCCTCGAGCACGGCCAGCGGCGCGCCCGCCGCCACCTCGTCCCCCGCGGCCACGGCCAGTGAGGTCACCACGGCGGGGGCCGGCGAGCGCACCACCCGGGCGGCACCGCGGTCGACGCGATGGGGCACGCCGTCGACTTCGATCAGCAAGCTCCTGCCCTGGCGTGTGGCGAACACCCGCCAAGTCCGGCCGCCGCAGGTGAGCCGGCGGCCGGTCCGGCTCTCGGGGCCCAGCGCGATCTCGAGGCGGAGCCCCGGGGGCTCGACGCGGTAGAGGTCCCGGGCCAGCCGGGCGACGCGGAACGGGTAGGCCCGGCCGCGGTAGCGTAGCTCGACGGAGCCGCCGATCTCGCCCGGTACCTCCGGGCGGCCGCGCGCCGCCGAGGCGAAGAAGCGGCCGCGGGCCTGGTCCACCTCCTCCTGATAGGTGAGGGCGGCGGCGTCGAGCAGCGCCGCCTCGGCGCCGCGCCGGGCGAGGTGCTCGCCGCCGGACACCAGCCGCGCGAGCCAGGCCGGGTCGGCGGTGCCGTCCTCGACCTCGGAGCGGTCCAGCAGCTCGCTGAGGAAGGGCTTGTCGGTGGTGCCGCCGTGGACCAGGGCCACGGTGCGGGCGAGCCCGTCCTGCAGCCGGCCCAGGGCTTCGCTCCGGCTCCGGCCGCTGGCGGTCAGGCGGACGATCTCCAGGTCCGGCTCCGCAGGAACCTCCCCTTCCTCCACCGCCGCGTCGGCACGCAGCCCGGGGCCGGCGGGGACGCGCAGGGTGTCTACGACGCCGGGGCTCGGCGCGAAGCCGGCCTCGGGATCGCGGGCGGAGAGGGGGACCTGGAGGGCGTGCCCCCGCGGCTCGGGAGGAGCGGCGCCGTCGAGCCGCCCGCCGCGGGAGAGGTGGGTGTGGAGCGCGGCGAGGTCGAGGCCGGTGAGGGCCTCGACCGTGGCGCGGCAGGGG
>DASPJI010000361.1:0-14949 GCA_035628695.1 Thermoanaerobaculia bacterium
GAGGCTCTCGGGCACTTCGACACCTGCTCCGACTGCCGGTCCCGCGCCATCGCGGCCGACCCGACCCTGCTCTTCCGGCGGGTGCCGGCGCTGGAGCTGTCGCCGAGCCAGGAGGCGGCCGAGGTGGAGGCGGTGCGCAACGCCGTCGCCGCCATGCGCACCGCCGGGCGGGTGGAGGCGAAGGCCCGCCGCGCCCACCGGCTCGAGAGCTGGCCGCGCTGGGCGGCCGCGGCCGCGCTGGCGGTGGCGGCCCTGTCCCTGGATGGCGATGACGCCTGGCGCCTCCGGCCCGTGCCGGCGCCGGCCGACAGGGTGGAGGTCGAGGCCATGGCGCCCGCCCCTGCCGTTCCTGCCGGCACCGAGCTGGCGCCGGCCCCGCGCTTCGAGGACTTGAGCCGGCCCTGGGTCTATCACGAGGAAGGCAAGGACTTCGCCGTGGCGATGTTCATCGCCGAGGACCTCGAGATCTGACGCCGGCTCTGTCGTTCCTACCTGTTTTGCGCTAAGTTACTGGATTCTCCGATGTTGCCCGTTCGCCGAATCGTCGTGGCCCTCCTTTGGGCCTTGCTCATGGGGCCGGCCCTGCTGGCCCAGCCGTCCGGCATCCCGGACGAGCGGGTGCTCTATGCCCATACGTTCAAGCACCAGCCGGCAGCAGAGGCCGTGGAGATCGTCCGGCCGCTCTTGTCGAAGCGCGGCACCGTGGAGCTGCAGCCGGGGGACAACACCCTGGTGGTCCGCGACACCGCGGCCCACATCAAGCGCATCGCGCCGGTGCTGCAGAGCTACGACCACCCGCCGCTGCCGCTGGATCTGGAGATCTTCATCGTCAAGGCGAGCCGCTCGTCGGCGACGCCGCCGGTGCGGCGCTCGGGCCTGCCCGAGCCCATCACCCGCCGCCTGCGCGAGATGCTGCCGTTTGACATCTATGACATCCGGGCGCGCGCCTACCTCGCCTCGTCGGAGGGGCAGGCGGTGACCTATGGCATGGGCAAGGAGTTCGAGGTGAGCTTCCGCATGGGCACCCTGGTCGACGACGGCCGGGTGCGGCTCACGGACTTCCAGGTGGCGCGCCGCCTCAGCGCCGGCGGGACGCGGCCGCTCATCCATACCACCCTGAACCTCTGGCTGGACCAGCCCATGAGCCTCGGCTTCGCCAGGAGCGAGTCGAGCCGCGAGGCGCTGATGGTCGTGCTCAGCCTCAAGCGCGGCGACGCCCGCAAGGTCCAGCGCTAGGAGACGCGATGCAGTTCGTTTGCCGAGTGGGAACGCCGGACGGCCGGGTGATCGAGGACGTCTTCAACGCCAGCGACGAGTCGGCGCTGCGCGCCGACCTGGGCAAGCGCGGCATGCACATCTTCGAGGTGCGGCGCCGCGGCGTGCCGCAACGGATGTCGGTGCCGTCCCTCGGCCGCCGCCGCAAGCGCATCAAGGATCAGGAGTTCGTCATCTTCAACCAGGAGCTGGCGGCGCTGCTCAAGGCCGGCCTGCCGCTGCTCCAGGCGCTGGAGCTGATGCTCGAGCGGATGCACGACCCGCACTTCAAGTCGGTGCTGACCGAGATCCGCGACCAGGTCAAGAGCGGCGCCGACCTGTCGGACGCCTTCGCGTCGCACGGCGAGATGTTCCCGCGCCTCTACCCGTCGTCGCTCAAGGCGGGCGAGCGCAGCGGCGAGCTTGAGCAGGTGATCCGCCGCTTCATCCGCTACATGCGGCTGGTGCTCGACGCCCGCCGGCGGGTGGTCTCGGCGCTGATCTACCCGGCGGTGCTGGTCGGCCTGTCCGCCGCCATGATCGCCGTCATGGCGGTCTACGTGGTGCCCAAGTTCATGGTCTTCTTCGAGAACCTGGACGCCGAGCTGCCCCTGGTCACCCGCCTGCTGCTGGCGGTGTCGGGCTTCGCCAACCGCAACTGGCTGCTGCTCCTGGGGGGCACGGTGGCGGTGGTGATGGCGCTGCGCTCGTGGAACCGTACCGACGCGGGGCGGCTCTACCTCGACGGGCTGCGTCTGAAGTTGCCGATCCTCGGCGGCGTCCTCCACCGCTTCTCGCTCGCCGAGTTCTGCCGGTCGCTGTCGACGCTGCTGTCCGGCGGCATCCCGCTGGTGCCGGCGTTCGAGATCGCGGTCTCGTCGGTGGGCAACACCTGGGTGCGCAGCCGCATCGAGCCCAACATCCAGATGGTGCGCGAGGGCAAGGCCTTCCACGCCGCGCTCGAGAAGAGCGAGGTGTTCACGGACATGTCCATCGACATGGTCAAAGTCGGAGAGGCGACCGGCTCGCTCGACGAGATGTTGAGCAACGTCGCCGATTTTCTGGACGAGCAGATCGAGACCCGCATGCAGCGGATCCTGTCCCTGATCGAGCCGATGATGCTGGTGTTCATGGGGATCATCATCGCCATCCTGCTGGTGGCGATCTATCTCCCGCTCTTCGGCCTGCTCGGTCAGTCGAAGTTCTAGCACTGTTTGAGGAGTAGGAGACTCCCGAGGAGACGAAGATGGTGGTTCTGAACGGCAAGGCGGCGCCTCCGGCACGGGCTCAGGTCAAGGAGCCCGAGGTCGAGACGCCGGAGCAGGCGCGGCAGCGCCTGGTCCTCGAGCGGCGCGAGGCCGAAGCATTCGCCGAGCGCTACGGGCTCGAGTTCGTCGACATGAGCCGGTTCCGCATCGACAACGATCTGTTCCGGCGGGTGCCGTTCGAGCTGATGCTGCGCTACGGCTTCATCCCCGAGATGCAGCTCGAGGGGCGGATGGCGGTGGTGATGGCCGACCCCTCCGACGTCACCAAGATCGACGAGATGGAGATGCTCCTCGGCCAGCCGGTGGAGGTCAAGGTCGGCGTCCGCTCGGCGATCGAGGAGATCCTCCAGAAGTCGGAGAGCGCCCAGCGGGTGCTCGACGAGGCGAGCGAGGACTTCCGGATCCAGCTCGTCCAG
Organism: Thermoanaerobaculia bacterium; assembly: GCA_035628695.1. GTDB lineage: Bacteria > Acidobacteriota > Thermoanaerobaculia > Multivoradales > UBA5704 > DASPJI01. The sequence continues at coordinate 2,939 of DASPJI010000361.1, forward strand.
GAGGACGAGGATGGCGAGGAGATCCTGTCCATCGACCGGATCACCGCCGACACCAGCCCGATCATCAAGCTGGTCGACTCGACGATGTTCAACGCCATCCAGCGCCGGGCGAGCGACATCCACATCGAGACGCGGGACACCGAGGTCATCATCAAGTACCGCATCGACGGCGTCCTCTACCAGGCGATGGAGCCGATCGACAAGCGCCATCACCAGACCATCATCAGCCGCATCAAGGTCATGTCGGAGCTCGACATCGCCGAGAAGCGGATCCCCCAGGACGGCCGCTTCAAGCTGCGCCTCAAGGGACGGACTATCGACTTCCGTGTCTCCATCATGCCGTCGGTCCACGGCGAGGACTGCGTCATCCGTATCCTCGACAAGGAGTCGATGAACAAGGAGTTCAAGAACCTCCGCCTCGACATCCTCGGCTTCGACGAGGAGACGATGCGCAAGGTCCGCAAGTTCATCCGCGAGCCCTACGGCATGGTGCTGGTGACCGGGCCCACCGGCTCGGGCAAGACGACGACGCTCTACGCCTGCCTGTCGGAGATCCAGACCTCCGAGGACAAGATCATCACCATCGAGGATCCGGTGGAGTACCAGCTGCGCGGGATCACCCAGATCCCGGTCAACGAGAAGAAGGGCCTGACGTTCGCCCGCGGCCTGCGCTCCATCCTGCGGCACGACCCCGACAAGGTGATGGTCGGTGAGATCCGCGACGAGGAGACGGCGCAGATCGCCATCCAGTCGGCGCTCACCGGCCACCTGGTGTTCACCACCGTCCACGCCAACAACGTGGTCGACGTGCTGGGGCGGTTCCTCAACATGAACGTCGACCTGTACAACTTCGTCTCGGCGCTCAACTGCGTGCTGGCCCAGCGGCTGGTGCGCAAGATCTGCCCGCACTGCCGGCGGCCGGCCAAGCTGCCGCCGCAGGTGCTGGAGGAGAGCGCCCTGGACCCGGCGGTGTACGCCGACTTCACCTTCCACGAGGGGGCGGGCTGCATCGAGTGCAACGGCACGGGCTTCCTCGGCCGCCTGGCCGTCTCCGAGCTGCTGGACCTGTCCGACCACATCCGCGAGCTGATCCTGGACCGCCGTCCGGCCTCCGAGATCAAGCGTGCCGCTAAAGAAGAGGGAATGACCTTCCTGCGCGAGTCGGCGCTGGAGATGGTCTTCCGGGGAGTGACGACGCTGCGTGAGATCAACAAAGTTACCTTCGTGGATTGAGCGCCTCCTCGGCTTCGATCCGGTGCCGGCGCCGCCGCACGTCCTCGCCCTGGACGCGGAGCGGCTGCGCTACGGCCAGTTCCTGCGCGACCGGCACGGCTGGCGCTTCCGCCACTTCCGGGAGGTGGCGTTGCCCCGTGACGCCTTCCACCACGGGCCGCTCGGCGGGCCGCTGCGCGACCCCGCGGCGTTCCAGGAGCTGGCCCGCGGCCTCCTGGCCGACATCCCGGGCGGCGTCACGGAGGCGTCGCTGGTGATCCCGGACGGCTGGCTGCGCGTCACCTTCACCGAGAGCGGCGAGCTGCCGCGGGCGGGCGAGGCGCGCGACGAGGTGCTGCGCTGGAAGCTGCGGCGCCTGGTGCCGTTCCGGGTGGAGGAGCTGCGCCTGGCGGCGGTCGAGGTCACGCCGCTCGCCGTGCAGGAGGAGCCGCAGCGCCTGCTGCTCGGCTTCGCCGTCGAGCAGCTCCTCGCCCAGGTGGAGGAGGCATTCACCGCCCTGGGCGTGCGGATCGGCCGCGTCACCAACACCAGCTTGGCGCTGCTGTCGGCCCTGGACGTGGCGCGGCCGGGGAGCCTCGCCGCCATGGTGCTGGTCGACGAGGAGGGCTACACGCTGGTGTTCTCCCGCGGCGATGAGCCGGTGCTCCACCGTTACAAGGGGCTCAACCGCACGCTGCCCGAGGGTGCCCGCACCAGCTTCGTCGCCCGCGACCTGAAGCTCACCCGCAACTTCCTCGACGAGCAGTACGCCGGCACCGGCATCGCGCCGCTGCTGTTGGTGGCGCCGCCCGAGCTCGAGCCGCTGTGGGTCGACCGCCTCGAGGAAGGGCTGGGGCGCGACGCCGCGCCGCTCGACGGCCGGCACCTGCCGCCGCTGCGGGCCGAGGAGCCGGTCCCCGCGCCGCCGTGGCGTGTGCTGGCCCCGATGCTGGGCGCGGCCCGCCAGGAGGTGCCATGAGCACGGCCGAACCGGTGCAGAAGACGGCGGCCCCCGCTGCCGCCGGGCCCGCCCCCGCCGCCCGGCGGCACGAGGCGCTCAACCTGGCCCGCCGGCCGTTCGTCAACACCCGCCCGGCGGTGCGCGTAGCGCTGCTGCTGTGGGCGGTGGGGCTCCTCCTCCTCTTCGGCAACGTGACGCTGTTCTGGAGCTACCTCGCCAGCTCCGGCGAGATGCGCGCCGAGCTCGACCGGACGGAGGAGCAGATCGACACGGAGCGGCAGACGGTCTCCCGGCTTCGGCAGCGGCTCGAAGCCGCCGAGCTGGCGGAGCTGAACGAGCAGGTGGAGTACCTCAACACCAAGATCGACGAGCGCACCTTCTCGTGGAGCCTGCTCTTCGACCGCATCGCCGAGGTGCTGCCCAACGACGTCCACCTCCAGCGGCTGGCGCCCTCCGGCGTGGTGCAGGACGACAAGCGGCGCACCGCGCGCCGCACCGGCGAGGACGACGGCACGGTGGCGCTGGCGATCTCCGGCGCCGCCAAGAGCGACGAGGCGCTGACCCGCGTCCTTGACAACCTCTTCGCGCACCCGGCCTTCCCCGACGCCAACCTCTCCCGTGAGTCGCGGAGCGAGGAGACCGGTGAGATCGAGTTCGAGGTGACCGCGAGCTATCTCCAGGACCTCGAGCCGGTGCAGGGAGCGGCGGCGGGGAGGGTGGAGGTCATCGAGGAGACGCCCGCGGCGGGAGCCACCCCCACCCCGGGCCAGATCTTCGGTCAGGCACCCGGTACGGCGCCCGGCCCGACGCCGGGTCCGGCCCAGCCGGCGCCCCAGGGGGGACGGTCATGAGCGGCCGCGAGTCCATCTGGCGGCTGCGGCTCTGGGTCTGGCTGCCGGCCCTGATCTTCTTCCTGGCCAATGTCGTGGTGTTTACCGTCTATCGGCTGGGCTATGCCGGCACCGTGCAGTCGCTGGAGCGCGACCTGGAAGATGAGAAGGTGGAGCTCGAGAAGCAGGCGTCCGAGCGGCGCCGGCTCGAGGAGCTGCTGGCCAAGGCCGAGACCAACCGCCGGCAGATCCAGCAGCTCTACGGGCAGCGCTTCTCGACACGCCAGGCGCGCCTGACCTTGATCGACCGCGAGGTCAAGACGCTGGCCCGGCAGGCCGGCATGGCGCCGCGGAGCGTCGAATATCTGCAGCAGGAGATCGAGGACTTCAACCTGATCAAGCGCTCGTTCAACTTCTCGGTGCACGGCACCTACCCGGAGCTGCGGCAGTTCATCAACCTGCTGGAGCTGTCGGACTCGTTCCTGATCCTGGAGGCGATGACCCTTTCCCAGGGGACCGGGGAGGACCCGCGGCTGCGCATCGGCCTGACCCTCTCGACGCTGTTCGAGGATCGGAGCCGGACCCCCGCCGTGCCGCCCGCCAGCCGGGCGCGCCAGGCGGCGGCCTCCGGGGTGGGAGGGGTGCCATGAACGCGACCCCGCGCCAGAAGGTGCTCCTGGGGATCCTCGGGTTCCTGCTCGTCTTCGCGCTCTGGCAGACCTTCGGGCCGTCGGACGATGGCGGCACCGCGCCGCCGCCGGCGGCCGTGGAGCTGGAGGACCAGGAGGATGGCCCGGCCCGGCCGCAGCTCCCCGGCTCCCGCCGGAGCCGCCAACGGGAGACGGTGGAGGAGGTGACGGTGCTGCGTGTGGCCGACCTCGACATCCAGGCCCGCGACTACGCGCCGGGGCGCGACCCTTGGCGCTACTATGAGCCGCCGCCGCCGGGCCCCTCCCCGGAGGAGCTGGCCCGCCAGCGGGCGGAGGCCGAGCGGCTGCGGCTGCTCGAGGAGCAGCGGCGCCGGGAGGCGGAGCAGCGCCAGGCGGAGATGCTGGCACAGCAGCCGCCGCCCGAGCCGCCGGTGCCCCAGCCGCCGCCGTTCCCGTACAAGTACCTCGGCAACTTCGGCCCCCCGGGCAGACAGATCGCCGTCTTCTCGGACGGCGAGGGCAAGACGATCATCAATCGCCGGCAGGGGGACGTGATCGACGGCAAGTTCGTCGTGGCCCAGATCGGCTACGAGTCGGTGGACATCCAATTCGTCGGATTTCCCAATACGCCCGCGCAGCGGCTGCCAGTCGGCCGCTAGAACGGAGGATTTTTCAAGATGCGTGATCCCAACGTGCGGAGGTCGATCTCGATTCTCCTCCTGGTCGCCCTGGTGGCCGTCAGCGGCTGCACCAGCTACCGTGCCGCCCGCGAGGCGGAGACCGCGGCCAAGATGGGGAACTGGGACGACGCCGTGCTTCACTACCTCGCGGCTCTCGAGGAAGACCCGAACAACGTCGAATACCGCGCCGCCCTGCTGCGGGCCAAGATCCAATCCTCCCGCGAGCACTTCGAGAAGGGGCAGGAGTTCGAGAAGGCGGGTGTCATCGAGCGCGCTCTGGTCGAGTACCAGCAGGCGGTCCAGCTCGACCCGACCAACCAGTACGCCATGGCGCGGCTCGAGCAGGCGCGCCAGGCCTACAACGCGCAGCGCCAGGGCCGGGGGGCCACGTCCCTCGAGCAGCTCAAGGAGAGCACCCGCGCGTCGCGGCCACAGCCGCCGGAGCTCAACCCGCGGTCCAAGGACCCCATCGACGTCAACTTCCCCGAGCCGACCTCGATCTTCGAGATCTATCGCGCCCTGGGCCAGGCGTTCGGCATCAACGTGATGTTCGATCCGAACCTCAAGGACCAGGAGATCGCCATCGAGCTCAAGCAGGTGACGGCGCAGGCCGCGCTCGAGACCCTGATCCGTACCGCCGGCCATTTCTACAAGGTGATGGACGACCACACGGTCATCATCGCCCAGGACACGCCGCAGAACCGGCGGGTCTACGAGGACCTCGTCATCCAGACCTTCTTCCTCTCCAACGCCGAGGTGAAGGACATGATGACGATCCTCCGCAGCCTGATCGACGCCCGCAAGATCGCCACCAACGAGCAGCTCAACGCCATCATCCTGCGCGATACCGCGGACAAGGTGAAGGTGGCGGAGCGGATCATCGAGGCCAACGACAAGTCCAAGGCCGAGGTGGTGGTGGACGTCGAGCTGCTGCAGATCGACTCCGCCCGCCTGCGCAACCTGGGGGTGAGCCTCACCGAGTATTCGGTGGGCCAGAGCCTCGACACCGGCGTCGGCACGGGCACCGGCGGCACCGGTGGCGGGACCGGCGGCGGCTCGCTGACGACGCCCATCCGGCTGTCGGACATCGAGTTCCTGAACCAGAGCAACTGGATCCTGACGATCCCCAACTTCATCTACAACTTCGTCAAGCGGAGCACCCAGGCGCAGATCCTGGCGCGGCCGCAGCTCCGCATCACTGATGGCGAGAAGGCGAACCTGATCATCGGCGACAAGGTGCCGATCCCGCTGACCACGTTCAACACCCAGAACGTCGGTACTCAGGGGGGGATCGTCCCCATCACCTCCTTCCAGTACCAGGACGTGGGCATCCGCATCGACCTCGAGCCGCGGGTGCACCACAACCAGGAGGTGACGCTCAAGATCAAGGTGGAGGTGTCCAACCTGAGCGGCACGGTGGAGGGCTCGGGCGGCCAGGAGCAGCCGATCATCGGCACCCGCACCATCGAGTCGGTGATCCGCCTGCAGGACGGCGAGACCAACTTCCTCGCCGGCCTCATCCGCACCGCCGACGTCGATTCGGACTCGGGCTTCCCGGGCCTGTCGGAGATCCCGGTGCTGGGGCGCCTGTTCTCCAGCAAGAGCACCGACCGCCAGCGGACGGACGTCATCCTGACGCTCACGCCGCACATCATCCGCAACGCCCAGATCACCGAGGAGGACCTGCTGCCGATCTGGGTGGGCACGGAGGCCAACGTGAGCTTCCGCGGCGGCAGCCCGCGCGTCGAGTCCGACGTCGAGGGGCCGTTCGACGGCAACGAGGGCACGCCGGAGGAGATCCAGGACGCCATCCGCCGTCGCATCCAGCGCCTGCCGCGCGGCCTGCGGCCGGGTGAGGGGGGCATGCCCGACGACATCATCCAGGAGGAGGAGCCGGCTCCGCAGCCGCCGCCTCCGCCGACCGGCGTCGAGCTGGTGCCCGCCACGCCGCCGACGGACATCTTCCGGCCGCCGGCCCCGGCGCCGACCGAGGAGCCGCCGGTGGACGAGGAGCCGCCCGCCGGGGCCGACCTGGCGCGGCTCCAGCCCACCGCTGCCGAAGCCGGGATGGCGCTCGCCAGCCAGAAGTCCACGGCCACGCAGGCCGGGGAGGCGCGGGCGCGCGGGGCCGCGGTGCGGCTCTGGCTCGCCCCGCAACGCCTCGAAGTGGCGCCGGGCGACCGCTTCGAGATGCGCGTCCAGGTGGCGGCCGGGCAGCCCATCTCCCACCTGCCGCTCTCTCTCGACTTCGACGCCAGGATGCTGGCGGTGGAGAAGGTGGAGGCCGGCGACTTCCTGGGAGGTGAGGGGGAGGCGCAGGTGATGTCCGACTTCAGCCGCCCCGGCTCCCTGGTGGTGGGGGCGAGCCGCATGGGCCAGGTGCCCGGGGTGAAGGGCGACGGCACGGTGGCGCGCATTACCTTCCGTGCCCTGGCCAAGGGCTCCACCCGCATCGGCTTCGTCACCGGCAAGGCGCTGGACGCGTCCCTCAAGCCGGTGGCGTCGTCGCTGCGGCCGGCGCGCGTGGAGATCGGCGAGATCGAGCCGGACGCCGAGGCCCTCGAAAGCGAGCAGGAGACGGACCAGCCCGCGAGCCCGGCGGCCAGCCGGCCGCGGACCGCCGCCCTGCTGCCGCGGGAAGCTTCCCCCGCCGCCGGGCGTTGAAGGTTTTGAGGAGAACGTAGCGATGATGGCTCGTCGACGCGCACAGTCGGGCTACACCCTGGCCGAATTGGTCATGGTGGCGGCCGTGATGGTGACCCTGGCCTCGGTCACGCTGCCGGTGGTGAAGTTCACCGCCAAACGGACCAAGGAGATGGAGCTGCGGGCGGCGTTGCGCGAGATGCGCTCGGCCATCGACGAGTACAAGCGCTACAGCGACATGGGCCTGGTCCCCGTCGACCTGGGCACGGAAGGCTACCCGGCCGAGCTCGAGGTCCTGGTCGAGGGGGTCGAGCTCGTCGGGCAGGTGGACAAGAAACACAAGTTCCTGCGCCGGATCCCCATCGATCCGATGACCGGCAAGGACGAATGGGGGCTGCGCAGCTTCCAGGACGAGTTCGATTCGACCTCCTGGGGGGGAGAGGACGTCTTCGACGTCTACTCCCTGTCGGCCGGGGTCGGCCTGAACGGTGTCCCCTACCGGAAGTGGTAGCCGAGCGCGGCCGGAGCCCGGAAGAGAGGGACGGAGGTGTGTCATGAATGAGCGCCGCGAGAGCGGATTCACCCTGCTGGAGCTGATCATCGTGGTGGCTATCATCGGCATCCTCGCCACGGTGGCCATGCCGGCTCTCAAGGACGTCCCCCGGCGCAGCTCCGAGGCGGTCCTCAAGAACAACCTGCGCACCCTCCGCGACGTCATCGACCAGCACTACGGCGACAAGGGCAAGTACCCGACCAGCCTCGAGGCGCTGGTCGAGGGGGGGTACCTGCGCAAGATCCCGGAGGACCCGATCACCAAGCGCAGCGACACCTGGCAGCTCGTCTACGAGGAGATCGATCCCGACAATCCGCCGGCCGAGAGCGAGGAGAGCGAGGACGGCCAGCCCGGAATCGTCGACATCCACTCGGGTTCCCCCCTCACGTCGCTGGACGGGACCCCCTACAGCGAGTGGTGACGGCCATGCGCTCTTCTCATCCAGGAAGGGGCGAAAGCGGCTACAACCTGGTCGTCCTCATCGTGATCATCACGGTGATGAACGTGATGGTGGCCGCGGCGCTGCCGCTGTGGAGCGGAGCGATCCAGCGCGACAAGGAGGAGGAGCTCATCTTCCGGGGGCTCCAGTACGCTGAGGCGATCCGCGTCTTCCAGAACAAGCAGTCGCGCCTCCCGGTGCGCCTCGAGGAGCTGATCGAGGCGGAGCCGCGGGCGATCCGGCAGCTCTGGAAGGACCCGATGACCGAGGACGGCAAGTGGCAGCTCATCTTCCAGAACATGCAGGGAGCGCCGCTGCAGCCGCAGCCCGGCGGCATCGGCGGGGATCCCGCGGCGGGGGAGGATCCCGCCGCCCGGCCTCGTCCCCGCCGCGAGCGGGATGACGACGAAGGGGAGAGCGAGAACAATGGCCGGGATGGAGACGGCGACAGCGGCTTCGGCGGCCCGGCCAAGGGGGATCAGGTGGCCGTCGGCCCGATCATCGGCGTGCGCAGCCGCAGCACCAAGGCCTCGTTCATCACCTGGAACGGCCGGCAGCGCTACGACGAGTGGCAGTTCACCATCAACCTGCTGAACCAGCCGCGGCCGTCTCCCCAGCCACCCCCCGGCGGCTTCGACGAGAACATGATGGGGGGCCGGATCGACCTGAGCAACCGCTGGATCGGCCGGCCGCTGCCCCCTCACCTCACCCAGGGCCAGCCGCAGGACGGCAACCTGCCCAACGACCCGATGCAGCTCGGCCCCAACCGCAGGAAGCCGTCCGGTCCGGGCGCGCCCGGCAATCGCCGGCGCCCCTCCTCGGGAAGCGACGACGAGTGAAGGTCCGGATCCAGCGGCTGCCCGCCGCGCTGGACCTCCCCCTGCCCACGCCCGCCTCGCCGGGGAGCGCCGGCTTCGACCTCCGCGCCGCCGTCGACGGGGAGCTGGTGCTGCGGCCGGGCGAGCGCGCCCTGGTGCCCACCGGCCTCAGGCTGGAGATCCCGCCCGGCTGGGAGGGGCAGGTCCGGCCGCGCAGCGGGCTCGCCTTGCGTCACGGTATCGGCGTGGCCAACGCTCCGGGCACCATCGACAGCGACTACCGGGGCGAGGTGGGGGTGATCCTGATCAACCTGGGAGAGTCCCCCTTCAGCGTCAACCGTGGCGACCGCGTCGCCCAGCTCGTCATCGCGCCGGTGCAGCGCGTCGAGTGGGACGAGGTGGACGCCCTCGAGCCGAGCGCGCGTGGAGAGGGGGGATTCGGGTCGACGGGAGTGGGGTGACCGGGCGGCCGGCCGCTCTCCTCGACTCCTGGTTCGAGCAGCGGGGCTGGGCGTCTTTCGAGTTCCAGCGTCAGGTCTGGGAGGCCTACCTCGCCGGGGAGAGCGGGCTGGTCCATGCCGCCACCGGGACTGGGAAGACGTACGCCGTCTGGCTGGGCCCCCTTCTCGAGTGGCTGGCGGAGAACCCGGACGGGTCCGCGGAGCAGGCCGCGAAACGCCCCGTGCGGCCAGCGCGCCGGCAGACGACACCCCCCCTTCGCGTCCTCTGGATCACGCCGCTCCGCGCCCTGGCCGCCGACACCGAAGGATCGCTGCGGGCGCCGCTCGCCGGCCTCGGTATCCCCTGGTCCCTGGAGCGCCGGACGGGTGACACCTCGTCCGCCCTGCGCTCGCGACAGCGCGGGCGTCTCCCCACGGCCCTGGTCACCACCCCCGAGAGCGTGTCCCTGTTCCTCTCCTATCCCGAGGCGCGGGAGCTCTTTTCCACTCTCCATCTGGTGGTGGTGGACGAGTGGCACGAGCTCCTCGGCGGCAAGCGGGGGGTGCAGACCGAGCTCGCGCTGGCGCGGCTGCGCCGCTGGTGCCCCGGCCTGCGCATCTGGGGGCTCTCGGCCACCCTCGGCAACGTCGACGAAGCACTCCGGACTCTCCTGGGAGAGGGCGCGCGCCCGGGCAGGGTGGTCCGCGGCCTCGACGCCAAGCCGGTGCGCATCGATTCGCTGCTGCCGGACGCGGTCGAACGCTTCCCCTGGGCCGGGCACCTCGGGCTCGCGCTCCTCCCCCGCGCCGTCGCCGCCGCCGAGGAAGGGCAGAGCGCCCTGATCTTCACCAACACCCGCTCGCAGACCGAGCTCTGGTACCAGGCCATCCTCGACGCGCGCCCCGACTGGGCGGGCGAGGTGGCGCTCCACCACGGCTCCCTCGACCGCAAGGTCCGCGACTGGGTGGAGGAGGCGCTGCGCGAGGGACGGCTGCGCTGCACCGTCTGCACGTCCAGCCTCGACCTGGGGGTGGACTTCGCGGCGGTGGACCGGGTGCTCCAGGTGGGAAGCCCCAAGGGGGTGGCGCGCCTCCTCCAGCGCGCCGGCCGCAGCGGCCACCGCCCGGGCGCCGAGAGCCGGGTAACCTGCGTCCCGACCCATGCCTTCGAGCTGGTGGAGGTGGCGGCGGCGCGGCGGGCGATCGGCGACGGCCGGATCGAGCCGCGGACGCCGCAGTCCAAGCCGCTGGACGTCCTCGCCCAGCACCTGGTGACCGCGGCCATGGGGGGCGGCTTCGAAGCCGGCGAGATGCTCGCCGAGGTGCGGACCGCCCGCGCCTACCACGACCTGACCGCCGCCGAGTGGGAGTGGGTGCTCGACTTCGTCACCCGCGGCGGCCCCGCGCTCGCCGCCTACCCCGAGTACCGGCGGGTCGCCGAGAACGACGGCCGCTATGGGGTGGCCGACCGCGGCGTGGCCCACCGCCATCGCCTCTCCATCGGCACCATCACCAGCGACGCCTCCGTCGTGGTCCAGTACCTCTCGGGAGGCCGGCTGGGGACGGTCGAGGAGTCGTTCATCGCCCGCCTACGCCCCGGGGACCGCTTCGTGTTCGCCGGCAAGACGCTGGAGCTGGAGTCGGTCCGCGACCTGACCGCCTACGTGCGCAAGGCGCGCGGGCGGAGCAGCACCGTGCCGCGCTGGCTCGGCGGCCGGCTGCCGCTGTCGACCCACCTGGCGGCGGCGGTGCGGGAGGAGCTGGAGGCGGCGCGCGACGGCCGCTTCGAAGGGGCCGAGATGGAGGCGGTGCGCCCCCTCCTCGAGCTGCAGGCCCGCTGGTCGATCCTGCCGGCCGCCGACGAGCTGCTCATCGAGCGCCTCCGCTCCCGCGAGGGGCACCACCTCTTCATCTACCCGTTCGAGGGGCGGCTGGTGCACGAGGGGCTGGCGGCGCTCTTCGCCTGGCGGCTGGCGCGGCGGCGCCCCCTCACCTTCACCCTGGCCGTCAACGACTACGGCTTCGAGCTGCTGGCGGCGGACCCGGCGCCGCTCGAGGAGGCGGTGGCGGATGGGCTGCTGTCACCCGAGGGGCTGGTGGACGACATCCCGGCGAGCCTCAACGCCGCGGAGATGGCGAAGAGGCAGTTCCGGGAGATCGCCCGCATCGCCGGCCTCCTGTTCGAGGGGCTGCCGGGGCGCCGCAAGCCGGCCCGGCACCTCCAGGCTTCCAGCGGCCTCTTCTATGAGGTGTTCACCCAGTACGACCCCGGCAACCTCCTGCTCCTCCAGGCGCATCGCGAAGTGCTGGAGCAGCAGCTCGAGCGCAGCCGCCTCGGTCGCACCCTGGCGCGCCTGTCGGACTCGCGGCTCACCGTGGTGGAGCTGGCGCGCCCCAGCCCTCTCGCCTTCCCCCTCCTCATCGAGCGGTTGCGCGCGACGCTCAGCTCGGAGAAGCTGGCGGATCGCGTGCGGCGGATGCAGGCGCAGCTCGAGAAGGCGGCGGGCCCTATAGAAAGGAAGGGCCGGCGGCGATGAGGGCGGGGGACGTCCGCATCGACATCGCCGGGGAGCCGCTGGTGCTGCTGCCGGAGCGGGCGCTGCTCTGGGAGCGCCGGGCGACGTTGGTGGTGGCCGACGCCCATCTCGGCAAGGCGGCGGCGTTCCGCGCCGCGGCCATCCCGCTGCCGGGCGGCACCACGACTGAGGCGCTGGGCCGGCTGGCGGCGGCGCTCAGCCGCACCGGCGCGCGCCGGCTCCTGCTCCTCGGCGATTTCTTCCACGCC